>NZ_BAAASR010000021.1:202239-243993 GCF_039532985.1 Streptomyces gobitricini
GGGTTCGGGGCGGGGGGCGGGGCGGGGCGGGGCGGGGCGGGGGTGCAGGTCGGGGGCCCGGCGGGCGGGTGCGGGCCGGGCCTGAGTGCCGGTCGGGGGCCGGGCCCGACGGGGCCGGGGCGGGACCCGACGGGCCCGGCACCGGCCCCGTCGCGGTCAGGCGCCGAAGGCCTTGGACTTGCCCTTCACGGGCTTGGCACCGGCCAGCAGGTGCGGGGGGACCAGGTCACGGGCGGGCTCGCTGTAGCCGACCGAGACGATCCGGTCGCCGTGGTACGTGAAGGTGGTCAGGGACGCCAGCGTGCACTGCCGGCGGCGCGGGTCGTGCCACAGCCGCCGCCGCTCCACGAAGCTCCGGACGATCCAGATCGGCAGCTGGTGGCTGACACAGACCGCCTCGTGACCCCGCGCCGCGTCACGCGCCGCGTTCAGGGCCCCCATCATCCGTACGACCTGGTCGATGTACGGCTCGCCCCACGACGGCCGGAACGGGTTGGTCAGGTGCCGCCAGTTCGCGGGCCGGCGCAGCGCGCCGTCTCCCACCCCGAACGTCTTGCCCTCGAAGACGTTGCCCGCCTCGATCAGCCGCTCGTCGGTGGCGAGGTCCAGCCCGTGCGACTTGGCGATCGGCTGGGCGGTCTCCTGCGCGCGTTCCAGCGGAGAGGCCACCACGTGCGTGACGTCCCGGCCCGCCAGGTGCTCGGCGACGCGATCGGCCATCTGCCGGCCCAGCTCCGACAGGTGGTAGCCCGCCCGCCGCCCGTACAGGACGCCGTCGGGGTTGTGCACCTCGCCGTGGCGCATGAGGTGGACGACGGTGGTCTCGTCGCTGCCGGTGGTGCTCATGCCGTGGCCTCCGCGGCGGCACGCGCGGCGGCGGGCAGCGCGGCCGCGATCCGCTCCACCGCGCGCTCGTCGTGCGCCGTGGAGACGAACCACGACTCGAACGCGGACGGGGGCAGGTACACGCCCTGCGCCAGCATGGAGTGGAAGAACGCGGTGAAGCGGAACGCCTCCTGCTGCTTCGCGTCGTCGTAGTCCGCGACCTCGGCGTCGGTGAAGAAGACGGAGAACATGTTGCTCGCCGTCTGGAGGCGGTGGGCCACGCCCTCCTTGGCCAGCGCCCCGGTCACCAGCCCCTGGATCTCGCGCGAGACGGCGTTCACCTTCTCGTACGCCGCCTCGTCCAGCAGCCGCAGCTGGGCGAGGCCCGCGGCGGTGGCGACGGGGTTACCGGACAGGGTGCCCGCCTGGTAGACCGGGCCGGCCGGGGCGAGGTGCGCCATGACGTCGGCACGGCCACCGAACGCGGCGGCCGGGAAGCCACCGCCCATGACCTTGCCGAAGGTCATCAGGTCGGGCGTGACGCCGTCGACGCCGTACCAGCCGGCCTTCGACGTACGGAAGCCGGTCATGACCTCGTCGGAGATGTACAGCGCGCCGTTCTCGGCGCACAGGTCCCTCAGCCCCTGGTTGAACCCCTCGCGGGGCGGGACCACGCCCATGTTGCCGGGCGACGCCTCGGTGATCACGCAGGCGATCTCACCGGGCCGCGCGGCGAACGCCCGGCGCACGGCGTCGAGGTCGTTGTACGGCAGGACGATCGTGTCGCCCGCCTGCGCACCGGTGACGCCCGGTGTGTCCGGCAGGCCGAGCGTGGCGACCCCGGAGCCGGCGGCGGCCAGCAGCGCGTCCACGTGCCCGTGGTAGCAGCCGGCGAACTTCACGACCTTGGCGCGGCCGGTGAAGCCCCGGGCCAGCCGGATCGCGGACATGGTGGCCTCGGTGCCCGACGAGACCAGTCGCACCTGCTCGACCGGCGCGATCCGGGCCACGATCTCCTCGGCGAGCGCGACCTCGCCCTCACCGGGCGTGCCGAAGGAGGTGCCCCGGGAGACCGCGTCCTGGACCGCGGAGATCACCTCGGGGTGCGAGTGGCCGAGAATCATCGGCCCCCACGAGCAGACGAGATCGACGTACTCGCGCCCGTCCGCGTCCGTGAGGTACGGACCCGTACCGGACACCATGAACCGGGGCGTACCGCCCACGGCCCGGAAGGCACGTACGGGAGAGTTCACGCCGCCGGGCGTCACGAGGGACGCGCGGTCGAAAAGCGTCTGTGAGACTGGGGCTTCGTATGAATACGGCACGTTGGTCCTGACCTGCGAGAACGAGTTGACGGCAGCAATGCTCGGGCATGGCGGCCGGGGCGAGGGGAGTGGGCCCTCCTTGAACGGCCCGCCTGTCCGCGACGTTGTTTACGACGAGGCGCCGGACCTCCGGGTCTGCGAAACTGGGGCGTCATAGGGAATGCTCACGGAATCCATGGTGTCAGAGGCCCGGACGTTCTTGCGGACAGGTGTTTCACCGCACGTTCGTGGGGGAGGTCACTGTCACGATGATCGGGTTGCGCGGCGGGGGCTGTGTTGCCTAAAAAGCAGTCGGGTGGAGATATGCATCGCGGTGGCGGACTGGGCGAGGGGACCGACGACCTGGGTCCTGAGCGTGCCCGGCGGGGGAAGCACCGGCGCGAGCAGGACAGAGCCTCCCTGGGTCCGGTCGGGAGCGGAAGCGGGGGTGGCCGGGGCATGGGGGTGACCTACAAGTACTTCGGCGCGCCCAACGGCGCCACCGCCGCCCGCGTCCCGATCTCGATGCGGCCCGAGGAACTGGGCGGCGACGAGCTGGGCATGGGCGGCATGTTCACCAAGATCAAGCCGGAGACCATAGCCGCGATGGTGCTCACCGGCATCCAGGGAATGCCGCTGAACAAGGTGCCGCCCCTGGAGCTGGTGGTGCTGCACCCCGACTACGCGGTGGTCAAGCTGCCCACGACGGTGGTCGACCCGCTGCGGGGCGTGGGCGAGGAGTCGGTGGGCGCGGCGGCGTTCATATGGTCGACCGTCCCCGACCGCGGCGGACCGCGGGACGCGTTCAACGTGTACCAGCTGCTGCACGAGTGGCAGGACTTCTCGGTACGCCTGCACGAGGCGGGGCACCAGCCGTACTGCCTGGTGTGGCCCTGAGGCCCGTCCCGCCGCCACCCCGCCCGTCCCACCCCGCCCCGTCCGGTCCCGGGGCTGCGTCGGCTCGCCCCGCGCCCTGAGCGCACGCCGAAGGGCTGTCGGAGGCCCGCCCTAGAGTTCCGGTATGGGACGTGACGTGTCACCGGTGCGGATCGAGGCGTGGTCGGAGCGGGACCTCGGCCTGCTCCGGGCGGTCAACGCGCCGGAGCTGATGGAGCACCTGGGAGGTCCGGAGCCCGAGGAGCAGCTGGTCAAGCGCCACCAGCGGTACGTCGACCTGAGCGGGGACCGGACGGGCGCGGGGCGGATGTTCCGGATCGTCCTGGAGCCGGAGGAGGTGCCGGTGGGGGTGATCGGCTTCTGGGAGCAGACCTGGGACGGCGTACGGGTGTACGAGACCGGCTGGACGGTGCTGGGCGGCTTCCAGGGGCGGGGCGTGGCGACGGCGGCGGCGGCCGCCGTGGCGGCCGGGGCCCGTGCGGCCCGCAAGCACCGGTATCTGCACGCCTTCCCGTCCGTGGACAACGCCGCGTCGAACGCGGTGTGCCGGAAGGGGGGTTTCGAGCTGCTGGGCGAGCGCGACTTCGAGTACCCGCCGGGACGTCTGCTGCGTACCAACGACTGGCGGCTGGACCTGGAAGCCGGCCACTGACGGACGGCGGCGGCCGGCGCCGGGGCGGGCGGTGCCGGGGCGGGCGGGGGCCCGGAAATGTCCTGGCTGGTCCGGCGCGCCCAGTGGCATGCTGACCACGTGAACGGACCGGAGATCCACATCAGCTTCGCGCCCGGCCTGGGGCTGTTCGTCGCCGCCCGGCACCGTGCCGGAGGCTCCGTCGTGGCCACCGACGGGGTGTCCACCCTCGGCCATGTCGTCGAGTCGCTCGGCGTACCTCTCACGGAGGCGGGCCGGTTGCTGGTCGACGGCCGGCCGGTGACGCCCGCGCACATCCCGGCGGCCGGCGAGCACGTCCGGGTGCTGGGCGTCGAGCGGCCGCAGCCGGTGCCGGGGGCGCCGCTCCGGTTCCTGCTCGACGTCCATCTCGGCACCCTGGCCCGCCGGCTGCGGTTGCTCGGCGTGGACGCGGCGTACGAGAGCGAGGACATCGGCGACGCGGCGCTGGCCAGGCGCTCGGCGGAGGAGCGGCGCGTGATGCTCTCGCGCGACCGGGGACTGCTGCGGCGCCGGGAGCTGTGGGCCGGGGCGTACGTCTACAGCGACCGGCCGGACGACCAGTTGCGGGACGTTCTGGAGCGGTTCGCCCCGCCGCTCGCCCCGTGGAAACGCTGCACGGCCTGCAACGGCCCGCTCACGGACGCCGACAAGGACGCGGTGCGCGAACAACTGGAACAGGGCACGCAGCGGACGTACGACGTCTTCGCACGGTGCACGGAGTGCGGCCGGGTGTACTGGCGCGGTGCGCACCACGCCCGCCTGGAGGCGATCGTCGAGGACGCCCTGCGCGAGTTCGGCGGCGCGGCCGCCTAGCCGGGGACGCCTCCGCGCGGAGGCCCCCGATCCGCGCGGCGCCGACCGCGACGGGCGGGGGGCCGACCGCGACAGGGCGCGGCGCCGGCCGCGACGGGCGGGGCGCTCACGCGGACGCATCCGGCGCGCTCTGCGTCGGTCGACGGGCCGGGTCGCGGACCGGGCGGTGAGTCCGGCCGGCTCGGCCGCAGGGCCGGCGGCGGCCGAGGGTGGCCGGTGAGGACCTGCTCCTACCGGGCGGCCGGATGGCGGCGGGTCCCGCCGGACAGGGCGGCCACCAGCCGCTTCCCGTGCGCCGTGCGCCGTGCGCCGTGCGCCGTGCGGGGAGCGTACGGGCGGGCCGGGGGTCTACGGCTCCTCCGCGGTCAGATACCGCTGCACGGTCGGCGCGAGCCAGGCGACCACCTCCTCGCGCGACATCTCGACGGCCGGCGGCAGCCGCAGCACGTACCGGGCCAGCGCCATGCCGAGTATCTGCGAGGCGGCGAGGGCCGCCCGGCGCGGGGCGTCGGCCGGGTCGGGGCAGACCCCGGCCGCGATGGGGCCGAGCTGCGCCCGGAAGACGCTCCGCATCCGCTCGGCGCCCGCTTCGTTGGTGACGCCGACCCGCAGCATGCCGGTCAGCACGTCGTCCTGCTCCCAGCGGTCGAGGAAGTGCGACACCAGAACGGCGCCCATGTGCGTGGCGGGCAGCGCCCCGAGGTCGGGCAGGCGCAGGTCGATCTCGGAGGCGGCGGCGAACAGCCCCTCCTTGTTGCCGTAGTACCGCATCACCATCGACGGGTCGATGCCCGCGTCGCGAGCGATGGAGCGGATGGTGGCGCGCTCGTACCCCTCGGCGGCGAACCGCTCCCGGGCGGCCTCGAGGATGGCGGCGCGGGTGGCGTCCGAGCGGCGGGGCACTGTCATGCCAACAAGTGTAGGCCAACAGGCGTTGACACACCAGCGCCGACCGGGCTACCGTTGCCAACAAGCGTTGACCAACAGATGTTGACCTGGCGCCGCGGCCATGCGCTCGGCACCGAGGAGGCAGCCATGAACGGCACGGCCGGCACGGAGACCGACGTCATCGTCGTGGGCGCGGGGCCCACGGGACTACTGCTCGCCGGAGACCTCGCCTCCGCGGGCCTGAGGGTGACGGTCGTCGAGCGGCGACCGCACGGGATCAGCAACATGACGCGGGCGTTCGGCGTGCATGCCCGCACTCTCGAACTGCTCGACGCCCGGTCCCTCGCCGACGAGCTCGTGCGGACGGGCGCTCCCGTCACCCGGCTGCGGCTCTTCGGCAGGCTGACGCTCGACCTGTCGCGGCTGCGCTCCCGGTTCCCCTTCGTGCTCATCACCCCGCAGTACGAGGTCGAGCGCCTGCTGGAGCGCCGCGCCACCGCCGCGGGCGTGGACTTCCGGTACGGCACGGAGCTGCGCGCCCTGCGCCAGGACGCCGACGCGGTGATCGCCGACGTCACGGCGGCGGACGGCACGGACGCCGCGCTGCGGGCCCGCTACCTCGTCGGCGCCGACGGCCACCGCAGCGCCGTGCGCCGCGAGCTGGCCCTGCCGTTCCCCGGCCGCTCGGTCATCCGCTCGATCGTGCTCGCCGACGTCCGCCTGGCCGAGGAGCCCGAAGAGCTGGTCACGGTCGGCGGCACCGGCGACACCTTCGCCTTCATCGCCCCGTTCGGCGACGGCTGGTACCGGGTCATGGGCTGGAACCGGCACCGTCAGGTGGCCGACAGCGAGCCGGTCGGCCTCGACGAGGTGCGCGAGATCGCCCGCCTCGGCCTCGGCTCGGACTTCGGGATGCGCGACGCCCGGTGGATCTCCCGCTTCCACAGCGACGAGCGCCAGGTCCCCGCCTACCGGACCGGCCGCGTCTTCCTCGCCGGGGACGCGGCGCACGTCCACTCCCCGGCCGGCGGCCAGGGCCTGAACACCGGCCTCCAGGACGCGGCCAACCTCTCCTGGAAGCTCGCCTCCGTACTGCGCGGGGAGGCGCACGACCCCGAGGCGCTGCTCGACAGCTACCACTCCGAGCGGCACCCCGTCGGCGCGACGGTGCTGCGCAGCAGCGGCGCCCTGATCCGCCTCGCCATGGCCCGTGGCCCCCTCCAGCGGGCCGCCCGCGCCCTCGGCGCAGGCTTCCTCGACACGGTCCGGCCGGCGGCCACGAAGGCGATGGGCCAGATCACCGGCATCGGCATCGCCTACGGCGCGGGGCGCGGCGCTCACCGCCTCACCGGGCGACGCGCCCCGGACCTGCGCCTCGCCGAAGGACGGCTCTACGAGCTGCTCCGCCGGGGGGAGTTCGTCCTCGTCGCCCCGCCGGGCGCCGCCCCTCAGGGGCCCCACACCCCCGTTCCGGGCCGCGTCATACGGGCGAGCTGGGCGAACCGCGCCCGCCACGACACCCTTCTGGTCCGCCCCGACGGCTACATCGCCTGGGCCACGGACTGAGCCCGGTCCGTGCCCGTCGCCGATGAGGACCGCCTGCCGGTGACATCGCTCCGGGCACACCGGGGCCCCGGCTTACCGCGCCCGGCGCCCGTCGGCCCACGCCGGGCGGCTCGGGGCGGGGTCCGTCGCGACAAGCGCTCGTCGAGCAGCCGCACCGCGCTGTTCGCCGCCGCCGGCGGGCGGGGGCGAGGGGCGGGTGAGGCCTTCCGGCTCCGGACGGCCCTCCGATCCCGGACGGCCCTCCGATCCCGGGCGGACGGGGGGCCTCCGCCCGGGACCGGGCGCCGGAAAGCCTTCCGCAGGGCAGGGCGGCCGGATCGTCTGCGGGCGTCCTGGTCCCGGTGGGGAGCGCGGACCTCAGAAGGCGTAGGGGTCACCGGTGGCGAGGACCAGCACCCGGTGGTCGTTGTCGGCCGGTTCCGGGTCGGCCGCCCCGCCGTTCCACGCGGTGGCCACCCGCATCGTCAGCTCCTGCGTCACACCGGCGGTCCGCAGGCTCAGCGCCGTCTCACGCAGCGCGCCGTCCGCCCGCAGCGGCCCCGTGGAGCACAGCACCTCCCGGTCACCGCCCCACACGCAGCCGCCCGGCAGCCCGTGTCCCGCGGCCAGCGGCGCCGAGAACGCCAGCCGGACGGTCGTGTCCTCGAGCGCCGACGGCCCCCGGTTCCCGCTCAGCAGCACCACGTCGAGCCGCCCGTCCCAGTAAGTGACGTGGCCGTGGTGCGACACGTCCGCCTCCGGGGCCACCGTTCCCGCGGCGCCACCGCCCGCGCCCCCCACCACCGCCGCCACGGCGACGGCCATCACCAGCAAACCCCTGCACATGGCAAACATGACCAGAACATACCGATATGGCCAGATCTGATTCGTCTCCCCCGCCGCTCGGACGGGATCTTCATGGCCCATATGCTGGCCGCGTACCGGCCGTTCGCCCACCCGCGCGAGGAGTACCGCCATGACCGCCGCCGCCACCCCCGCCGGCCCCCGGGACCTCCCCGGTCGGCCCGTCGCCGTCGTCACCGGGGCGAGCAGCGGAATCGGCGCCGCCACGGCACGGCGGCTCGCCGCGGCCGGCCACCATGTCGTCCTCACCGCCCGCCGCAAGGACCGCGTCGAGACCCTCGCCGCCGAACTCACCGCCGCCGGCCATGAGGCCACGGCGTACGCCCTCGACGTCACCGACCGTGCGGCCGTCGACGCCTTCGCCGGGAGCCTCGACCGCTTCCCCTCCGTCGACGTACTCGTCAACAACGCGGGCGGCGCCCTCGGCGCGGACCCCGTCGCCTCCGGCGACCCCGCCGACTGGCGCCAGATGTACGAGGTCAACGTGATCGGGACGCTCCACATGACCCAGGCCCTGCTCCCCGCCCTCACCGCGAGCGGCGCGGGCACGGTGGTGGTCGTCTCCTCCACCGCCGGCCATGCCACCTACGAGGGCGGCGGGGGTTATGTCGCCGCCAAGAACGGCGCCCGCGTCCTCGCCGAGACGCTCCGCCTCGAAATCGTCGGCACCCCGGTCCGCGTCATCGAGATCGCCCCCGGCATGGTCAAGACCGAGGAGTTCGCGACCACCCGCTTCCGCGGCGATGCCGAGAAGGCCGCCAAGGTCTACGCGGGCGTCCCCGACCCCCTCAGCGCCGACGACGTCGCCGACACCATCACCTGGGCGGTCACCCGTCCCGCCCACGTCAACATCGACCTGCTGGTCGTCCGCCCCCGCGCCCAGGCCTCCAACAGCAAGGTCCACCGGGAGGTGTGAGCCCGCGGCACGGTGGAGGGCCCCGGCGCCGGCCCGCCGGGTCCCTCCGCCTCCGGGGCGCCGCCCCTCATGCCCGTACTCAGCCCTTCACGCACACCACCTGCTTGAGCTTCGCCACCACCCGCACCAGGTCGCGCTGCTGGTCGATGACCTTCTCGATCGGCTTGTACGCGCCCGGGATCTCGTCCACGACACCGGAGTCCTTGCGGCACTCCACACCCCGCGTCTGGTCCTCCAGGTCCCGCGCCGTGAACCGCCGCTTGGCGGCGCTGCGGCTCATCTTCCGGCCGGCGCCGTGCGAGGCCGAGTTGAAGGACGCCTCGTTGCCGAGGCCCTTGACGATGTACGAACCGGTTCCCATCGAGCCCGGGATGATGCCGAAGTCACCTGATCCGGCACGGATCGCGCCCTTCCGCGTGACCAGCAGGTCCATCCCGTCGTACCGCTCCTCCGCCACGTAGTTGTGGTGGCAGGAGATGACACGGTCGAAGGCCACCCTGGCCTTCTTGAACTCCTTGCGGACCACGTCCTGGAAGAGCGCCATCATGATCGCGCGGTTGTACCGGGCGTACTCCTGCGCCCAGAACAGGTCGTTGCGGTACGCCGCCATCTGCGGGGTGTCCGCGACGAAGACGGCGAGATCACGGTCGACCAGCCCCTGGTTGTGCGGCAGCTTCCGCGCCTCGCCGATGTGGTGCTCGGCCAGCTCCTTGCCGATGTTCCGGGATCCGGAGTGCAGCATCAGCCAGACCGATCCCGACTCGTCGAGACAGAACTCGATGAAGTGGTTCCCGCCTCCGAGCGACCCCATCTGCTTCACCGCCCGGTCCCGGCGGAACCTGACCGCGTCGGCCACCCCTTCGAACCGCGACCAGAAGTCGTCCCAGCCCGCCGTCGGGAAGCCGTGCAGCCGGCCGGGGTCGACCATCTCGTCGTGCATGCCGCGACCGACCGGAATGGCCTGCTCGATCTTCGAACGCAGCCGCGAGAGGTCGCCGGGCAGGTCGTTCGCCGTCAGCGACGTCTTCACCGCCGACATGCCACAGCCGATGTCCACCCCGACAGCCGCCGGGCAGACCGCCCCGTGCATCGCGATCACGGAGCCGACCGTCGCGCCCTTGCCGTAGTGCACGTCGGGCATGACGGCCAGGCCCTTGATCCACGGCAGGGTGGCGACGTTCTGCAACTGCCGCATCGCCCCGTCCTCCACCGTCGCGGGATCGGTCCACATCCGGATCGGCACATTCGCCCCCGGCATCTCTACGTACGACATAACCCCTCAATTCCCCCGATAAGCAAGAAAGCGCAAAACCGGCGCCAAGGCCCGCGAAACAGACAGCGGACCGGCATCGACGGCGGCGCGTGCGATACACATTGTGTCCATCGGCCGACGACGAGCGGCAACCTGTTTTCCTCGGGAAGAGCCGACAGCCGGCACCGGCCGTACCGGCCGGCACCAGAGCGAAAGGAGCCCGGGACCGTGCAGCGAAGGGCGTACGTACCCGGTGTGGCCGCACTCCTCGCGGCGCTCACCGCCGGCGTCACCGGCCTCACCGGCTGCAGCGCCGGCTCCGGGCCGGACGGCGCCACCACCGACTCCAAGGCCGGGGGCCCCGCGGGCACCGCCGTCCAGCCGGGCAAGTACCGCACGCTCCTCGAGCCCTGCGGCTCCGTCCTGCGCTCCACCCTCAAGGACCTGCTCCCCGGCGCCGCGCAGTTGCCCGAGCAGCAGCGCGAGGAGGTCTACCGCGGCACCGCCGCCGTCACGTACGACACCGACCGCCGAGCCGGCTGCAGTTGGAAGACCGACGGCCCCGACGCCTCCCACCAGCTGACCGTCGACTTCGAGCGCGTCGTCTCCTACGACCCCACCGTCAGCGACGACGACCGCGCCCAGCAGGTGTACACGGACAAGGAAGCCGCCGCCGACCTCCCCGCGCCCGCCGCGCCCGACGCACCCGACGCGCCCGCCCCGACCGCCACGGCCTCCGCCGGCAAGGCGCCTATGTCCCCGCCCCCGGCCGGCCCCGCCACCGGGGCGACCACCACCGGGGCCCCCGCGTCCGCCACCGGGGCGAGCACCCCCACGCCCGGCGCCACCGGCAGCGTCGCACCCGAGGGCCTGGAACCGCGCGTACTGGCCGACCTCGCCGACGCCGCGTTCCTCGACGACGTCCTCACCCGCGCCGGCTCGACCGCGCAGCACCGCACCGTGAGCGTGGTGTTCCGCACATCGAACGTCATCGTGACCATCCGGTACGGCGAACAGCCCGCCCGCGTCACCGACGTACCCGACAGCAAGGAACTCCAGGAAAAGGCCCAGGGTCTGGCCCGGAACCTCGCCGAGAGGTTCGAGGAGTAGCCACCCCCCGGCGGGCCCCCGGGCCCGGTGGCGACCGCCCGTCCGTCGCCGGGGGGCACCCCCGCGGACGTATCGACTCGGGCTACCGTGTCGGGACCGTAGACCGTAGGACCGCCGGACCGTACGACAAGCGACTGAAGGAACCATGCACCGATCAGCCCCGCGACTCACCCGCATACTCGCCTGCGCAGCCGTACCGGTGATGCTCGTCGTCGCCGGCTGCTCGTCGGACTCCGACAGCAAGGGCGGCAAGAGCGACGACGCGACCGCGCAGTCGCCGTCCGCCGCCTCCTCACCGCAGGCGCCCGTGAAGCCCACCCCGACCGTCGCTCCCGCGAAGTACACCAAGCTCCCCGACGCCTGCAAGGCGATCACCGCGGAGACCGTCGAGGACCTGGTGCCGGAGGTGAAGAACGAGAAGGGCACGCCCGGCAAGTCCAGCGACACCGACAGCCGCGGCAGTTGCGCGTGGAACGGCCTGGACGACAACGGCGTCAAGGGCTCGCAGTACCGCTGGCTCGACGTCTCCCTCCTGCGGTACGAGTCCGACCCCTCGCTCGGCAGCGGCGAGCAGCGCGCCCGGGGCAACTACGACAAGGAGGTCGCCAAGGTGAAGGCGACCGAGGGCGCCACCAGCATCAAGACCTCGGGTGCCGGGGGCGTCGGCGACGAGGCGACGGCCGTCAGCTACGGCCTCAAGAAGACCGACGAGGACTTCAAGTACGCGGCGATCGTGACCCGTACGGAGAACGTGCTGATCACCGTCTCCTACAACGGCGCGGGCTACGCGGGCGCCAAGACCCCGACCCCGTCCGACCTGATGGACGACGCGGTCAAGGCCGCCAAGGAAGCGGTGGCCGCGGTCGCGGCGGCCAACAAGTAGCCGTTCCCCGACCGTTTGCGGAGTCCGGGCCTCCCCCGCGATCCGGGCTCCGCACACGTGTGCCAGGCTTTGCCCGCTCGGATTCGTCAACGTGAGGGGGCCGCGGGTGGCCGCGATGCAGCTGACACGCACGCACCGCATACTCATCGGCGTCGTCATCGCCGGTGCGGTGATCATCGCCGCCATCGGTTTCGCCGGCTCCTACGCGGCGGTGCGCGAGCTCGCCGAGGAGAAAGGATTCGGCGACTTCTCGCTCGTCTTCCCCATCGGCATCGACGCCGGCATCTGTGTCCTGCTCGCCCTGGACCTGCTGCTGACCTGGCTGCGCATCCCCTTCCCCCTGCTGCGCCAGACGGCATGGCTGCTGACCGCCGCCACGATCGCCTTCAACGGCGCGGCCTCCTGGCCCGACCCCCTCGGCGTGGGCATGCACGCCGTGATCCCGGTCCTGTTCGTGGTCGCGGTGGAGGCGGCACGGCACGCGATCGGCCGGATCGCCGACATCACGGCCGACAAGCACATGGAGGGTGTACGGCTCACCCGGTGGCTGCTCTCCCCCGTCCCCACCTTCCGGCTCTGGCGCCGGATGAAGCTGTGGGAGCTGCGCTCCTACGAGCAGGTCATCAAGCTCGAACAGGACCGGCTGATCTACCAGGCGCGCCTCCAGGCCCGCTTCGGCCGGGCCTGGCGCCGCAAGGCACCGGTGGAGGCGCTGATGCCGCTGCGGCTGGCCAAGTACGGCGTGCCGCTCGCCGAGACGGCCCCGGCGGGCCTGGCCGCGGCGGGCATCGACCCGGTCCTGCTGCCGCCGAACCCCGCCCAGCAGGCGAAGGCCACGCCCGAGCTGCCCCAGCCCGTGCCCCAGTCCTTGCCGCAGTCCCAGGCCCAGCCCCACACCCGGCGCCGGACCCCCGACGAGCACGACCCGCTGCAGGCACAGGAGCACCCGCGGCTCCAGCCGGACGACCCGGACCCGGAGCCGCAGCCGAAACAGCAGCCCCACCAGCCCGAACCGGAACGTCAGGCCCAGCCGGAACAGCATCCCCACCAGGCCCAACAGGACCAGCAACCCCAGCCGGACCAGCAGCTCCAGCCCGAACTCCCCATCCCCGCCAACCACGTGAGCCCCTGGTTCACCGCCCCTCAGCTGCCACAGGACACCCACACGCACGAACGGGCCTACGCCCCCACCTACGCCGAGGGCCCGGTGCACGTCGTCCCGCCCGGCACCGGCGGCCCCGGCCCCGGCGAGCAGCCGCTGTCCGCGGAGCCGGCCGGCCCGGCCGACCCCGCCGACCCGGACGCCGAGGAGTTCGGCCGCCTCGCGTACCCGGTGTTCAAGCAGTACGTCGACGAGTACAACGACTGGCCGAGCGTGGAGGTCCTCGACATCCACCTCGCCGACGCCCACGGCATCCGCCACCCGCTCAGCGCCGTCCTGCTGCGCCGCCTGCTGCCCGAGTTCAAGAACAGCTACCAGGCACAGCTGGCCGCCGACCACATCGCGTGACGACGGCCGCCGGCCTCACCGCTTCGCGCGGAGCTTCGCCGTCTCCCCGTACACGGCGAGGGCGGCTCCGAGGACCGCGATCACGGCGTACCCCGCCGTAGGGATCTCCCACCACTGGTGCAGCAGACCCCAGGGCCCGTCCCCGAAGGTCCGTCCCGCCACGCCGAGCGCGCCCTGGATGCCGGTGACCCAACCGATGATCGCCACGATCTCCCTCATGGCTCCACGGTCCCGCGCCCGGCGCCCGGAGTCGTCCTGCTCCGGACCGAGACCGGGGTCGTCCGAAGGATGCAGAGAAGCATCCGGAGAACGCCCGGAGGGCTCCCCCCTCCTGGGAAGAGCCCTCCGTCCGTCACACGGCACGCACTACGCGCCGAGCAGCTTGCGCACCCGGTCGGCACCGACCGCCAGCAGCAGGGTGGGCAGCCGCGGCCCGGTGTCCCGGCCCACGAGCAACCGGTACAGCAGCGCGAAGAAGGTGCGCTGGGCGACCTTCAGCTCCGGCGTCGGCCTGGCCTCCGGGTCGAGGCCGGCCATCACCTTCGGCACGCCGTAGACCAGCGTGGTGAGCCCGTCCAGCGACCAGTGGCTGTCCAGTCCCTCCAGCAGCAGGCGCAGCGACTCGCGCCCCTCGTCGTCCAGGGAGCCGAGCAGCTCGGTGTCGGGCTTGGAGCGGACGATGGTGCGCTGGTCGGCCGGGACCTGGGTGGAGATCCAGCTCTCGGCGCGGTCCAGTCGCGGCCGGGCCTCGTCGAGCGAGGAGAGCGGGTTCGCCGGGTCCAGCTCGCTCAGGATCCGCAGCGTCTGCTCGTCGTGCCCCGCGGTGATGTCGACCACCGAGGCGAGCGTCCGGTACGGCAGCGGGCGCGGGGTACGCGGCAGCTCACCGGCGGCCGTGCGCACCGCGCGGGAGTGGGCGGCGGCGTCGGCGGGCAGGACGCTGCCGTCGGCGACCTTCGCCTCCAGCTTGTCCCACTCGTCGTACAGCCGCTGGATCTCCTGGTCGAAGGCGATCTTGAAGGCCTGGTTGGGCCTGCGGCGCGCGTACAGCCAGCGCAGCAGCGGAGCCTCCATGATCTGCAGCGCGTCGGCCGGGGTCGGCACGCCGCCCTTGGAGGACGACATCTTCGCCATGCCGGAGATGCCCACGAACGCGTACATGGGACCGATCGGCTGGACGCCGTCGAACACCTCGCGCACGATCTGCCCGCCCACCACGAACGACGAACCGGGCGAGGAGTGGTCGACGCCGCTGGGCTCGAAGATCACGCCCTCGTACGCCCAGCGCATCGGCCAGTCGACCTTCCAGACCAGCTTGCCGCGGTTGAACTCGCCGAGCTTCACCGTCTCGGAGAAACCGCAGGCGCAGGTGTAGGCCATCTCCGTCGACCCGTCGTCGTAGGAGGTGACGGTGGTCAGGTCCTTGCCGCACTGCCCGCAGTACGGCTTGTACGGGAAGTAGCCCCCGGCGCCGCCGGAGCCGTCGTCCTCGCCGGCCGCGCCGGAGCCCTCGGCGGCCTCCAGCTCGGCCTCGTCGACCGGCTTCTGCTGCTGCTTCTTCGGCTTGCCGGTCGCCTTGTCCTTCGTCCGGTACCGGTCGAGGATCGCGTCGATCGCCCCGCGGTGCCGCATCGCGTGCAGGATCTGCTCGCGGTACGCGCCGGACGTGTACTGCTCGGTCTGGCTGATGCCGTCGTACTCGACGCCCAGCTCGGCCAGCGACTCGATCATCCCGGCCTTGAAGTGCTCCGCCCAGTTCGGGTGCGAGGAGCCGGCCGGGGCGGGGACCGAGGTCAGCGGCTTGCCGATGTGCTCGCCCCACGACTCGTCAACACCCGGGATGCCGACCGGCACCTTGCGGTAGCGGTCGTAGTCGTCCCAGGAGATCAGGTGACGGACCTCGTACCCCCGGCGCCGGATCTCGTCGGCGACCAGGTGCGGGGTCATGACCTCACGGAGGTTGCCCAGGTGGATGGGGCCCGAGGGCGACAGGCCGGAGGCGACCACGACCGGTTTCCCAGGCGCACGTCGCTCCGATTCGGCGATGACCTCGTCCGCGAAACGGGAGACCCAGTCGGTCTCGGTGCTGCTCTGAGCCACGATCGGCACGTCCTTGATTCCTTGGGATTCTCGAAGGCTGGCGTAAGACATTCTCCCAGACGGAACAACGTCCCCCGAGGTTGTCCACAGGCCGGGCGAAGCCACGACAAAGAGCTTGCTGACCCATGGGACACTTGACAACCGGAATAGGCATTCACCACCTCGACAGGAACGGAAGCTCATGGCCTCGGTCCCTTCCCTCGCTTCGACCGTGCAGCAGCGCCTCGCGGACGCCCTCTCGGCAGCCCTGCCGGAGGCCGGCTCCGCCGACCCGCTGCTGCGACGAAGCGACCGGGCCGACTTCCAGGCCAACGGCATCCTGGCGCTGGCCAAGAAGCTCAAGGGCAACCCGCGCGAGCTGGCGGCCAAGGTCGTCGAGGCGATCGGCGCCGACGACGTGCTGAAGGACATCGAGGTCTCCGGCCCCGGCTTCCTCAACGTCACGATCAGCGACAAGGCGATCGTCGAGACCCTCGCCGCCCGCGCCGCCGACGACCGCCTCGGCGTTCCGTACGCCGCCAACGCCGGCACGACGGTCATCGACTACGCCCAGCCCAACGTGGCGAAGGAGATGCACGTCGGGCACCTCCGCTCCGCCGTCATCGGCGACGCCATGGTCAAGATCATGGAGTTCGCGGGCGAGAAGGTGATCCGCCGCCACCACATCGGCGACTGGGGCACCCAGTTCGGCATGCTCATCCAGTACCTGATCGAGCACCCGCACGAGCTGGACCACGAGGACGCGGACGTCTCCGGCGAGGAGGCGATGTCCAACCTCAACCGCCTCTACAAGGCGGCCCGCGCCCTGTTCGACTCCGACGAGGAGTTCAAGGCCCGCTCGCGCGACCGCGTGGTGGCCCTCCAGTCCGGCGACGAGGAGACCCTCGCGCTCTGGCAGCGGTTCGTCGACGAGTCGAAGATCTACTTCTACTCGGTCTTCAACAAGCTCGACATGGACATCGACGACCCCGACGTGGTCGGCGAGTCCGGATACAACGACATGCTCGACGAGACGTGCCGCCTGCTGGAGGAGTCCGGCGTCGCGGTCCGCTCCGAGGGCGCCCTGTGCGTGTTCTTCGACGACGTGAAGGGCCCGGACGGCAACCCGGTCCCGCTGATCGTCAGGAAGTCCAACGGCGGCTACGGCTACGCGGCCACCGACCTGTCGGCCATCCGCGACCGCGTCCAGAAGCTGGGCGCCGACACGTTGGTGTACGTCGTGGACGCCCGCCAGTCGCTGCACTTCAAGATGGTCTTCGAGACCGCCCGCCGCGCGGGCTGGCTGAACGACCGGGTCCACGCCGTCCAGCTCGCCTTCGGCACGGTCCTCGGCAAGGACGGCAAGCCCTTCAAGACCCGTGAGGGCGAGACGGTCCGGCTGGTCGACCTGCTGGACGAGGCGATCGACCGGGCGGCCGCCGTGGTCCGCGAGAAGGCCCAGGACCTGACGGAGGACGAGATCGCCGAGCGCGCCGCCCAGGTCGGCATCGGCGCCATCAAGTACGCGGACCTGTCCACGTCCGCGTCCCGGGACTACAAGTTCGACCTGGACCAGATGGTGTCGCTCAACGGCGACACGTCCGTCTACCTCCAGTACGCGTACGCCCGTATCAAGTCGATCATCCGCAAGGCGGGCGACACCCGGCCCGCCGCCCACCCGGAGCTGGCCCTGGCGCCGGCCGAGCGCGCCCTGGGCCTGCACCTCGACCAGTTCGCGGAGGTGCTGACCGAGGTCGCCTCCTCGTACGAACCGCACAAGCTGGCCGCCTACCTGTACCAGTTGGCGTCCCACTACACGACGTTCTACTCGGAGTGCCCGGTCCTCAAGGCGGACACCCCGGAACAGGTCGAGAACCGCCTCTTCCTGTGCGAACTCACCGCGCGCACCCTGCACAAGGGCATGGCGCTGCTCGGCATCCGCACCCCCGAGCGCCTCTGACCCGGGCCGCACCCGGTCGCCGCACCGCACGGGTGCGGCGACCGGAACAGCCCGGCGCTCAGCCCCCGTCCGGCACGTGCGGGATCCACCCGCTGCCGCCGAGGGGGTAGTCGTAGGCCGGCCGGCCGGCGACGGCGCTCGTGGCGAACGGCCGCCCGTGGTCGTCGACCCGCAGCGTCCCGTGCCGGCCCCCGCTGCTCCACTCCAGCTCCAGGTACCAGCGCACGGCGTGCCCGGCCGTGTGCGCGGTGACCCGCAGCATCTGCGGATCGCTCGCGGACACCTTGTACGGGAAGTCGACCGCCGGGATCTCCCGGTCGCCCTGCCGCCCCGCGACCGGTACGGTGCGCGGCCGCGCCGCGTCCAGGTTGACGTCGAAACTCCGTGGCGTCATCTCGCCACCGCACCCCACGCCCATCGTGTACGCGTTCCACGCCAGCGGCGGGTCCTTCGCCACCACCCGTACGCGCAGCGCGTGGAGCACCACCGTCTCCTCGCCGGTGCCCTGCACCGCGAGGTCCATCATCATGTCGCCGCCGGGCGCCCCGCCCAGCGCGGTCACCCAGCCCCGCGCCTCCTGCTCCGACGGCGGCGGCGGCACCCGCTCGGGCGGCCGGTCCACCACGTACACCTGACTGCACGGGTCCCGCCAGACGTACGGGCGTACGTCCACGGTCAGCGGTACGCCTCCGCCGCGCCGGCCGGGTGGGGCCCCCTCGGGCGGCGCGGCCCCGGACGGCGCGGCGGAGGGCGGAGCGGGCGCCCCGGCGGTCGCGGCAGGCTCGCCGGGCGGGGCGGACGGTAACGGTGCCGCGGGGGTGGACGTACCGGGGCTCGGTCCCGGGCGCGGGGAGCCGGACGGGCCCGCGGCACCGGACGCCGCGGCACGCTCGGCCGGGCGCGCCGCGGCGTCGGGGCTCTGCGGGCGGCCGGCGTTCAGGGTCACGGCGAGCGCGGTGGAGCCGATCAGCACGACGACGGCAGCCGCGGCGGCGACGAGCCTGCCCCGCAGCCGCGAACGGTTCGCACCGGGTGCCTCGGGATGCCCGGGTGCGAGCACGGCCACGGGGCGGTCACCGGGCTCCTCGGCCCGCCGCTCCCCCGGACCGCCCCCGTCCGCCGAACCCTCCAGACCGACCGGGTCGGCCCCGTCCGCCGAACCAGCCCCGTCCGCCCGACCAGCCCCGTCCGCCGGACCGGCCCCGTCCCCCTCCACCGAACCCGCCTTCCCGGCCGCCGCCGGCTCGGCCCGTACGGAACCCACCCGGCCCGGTCGCCGCTCCACGGGCGAGGCCTCCGGCACGGTGGCGCGTCCGCGCCGGCGGGCGTCGTCGGCGACGATCCAGCACCGGTGCAGCGCCACCATCTCCTCCCGCGACGCCCGGCAGATCCGCGCGAGCCGGTCCACAGGGGCGAACTCCGTCGGCACGGCGTCCCCGTTGCAGTACCGGTGCAGCGTCGAGGTGCTCATGTGCGCCCGCTTGGCGAGCGCGCCGTAACTGAGCCCGGAGCGCTCCTTGAGCCCGCGCAGCGCCTCCGCGAAGCCTTCCGTCCCGGTCCCCATCCAGCCGTCCCTCCACCGAACCGTCCCAGGAAGGCGTTCCAGGGACCCAACGAACCGGCAGGCCAGAGCTGTTCCGGCATTCCAGCGTTCCTCATTGTCCCGTGCCGATTGCCCGTGGATCACGCCGCCCGGCACGGTGTGTCCGGCACCACCGGAGAGGGGAAAGCCGATGCGGCCCCGCCGCCTCCACCTCATCGACGCCTGCGCCGTCGCCGTGCTGATCGCCTGCGCGGCGGTCGTCATCGCACTGATCCACCGTCAATGACCGCACATCCACGGGGAGAACGAACCACCATGGGCACCTTCCGCACCCGCACCACCACCGTCGCCGTGACCGCCCTCCTGGCCGCGCTGTCGCTCACCGCCTGCCAGAACGACGACACCTCCGGCGCAGCCGGCCCCTCCGCCCCCGCCTCGGCCGCGCTGGCGGCCGCGACCCCCGACCGCGCGACCAGCGGTACGACCGGCCGGCCGGCCACGCACGACCCCGGCTCCGCGACCGGCGGCACGACGGGCAGCACCGACTCCACCTCGACGCCCACCCGCAGCCCCGCCAAGAGCACCCCGGCGGCCCCGTCCGACGACGTCCCCGTCACCGAGCCCTGCGGAGCCCACGTCAAGGTCACCCACACCCCCGTGACCCGCCCCCTGAACCACGCCCTGCTCACCCTGACCAACACCGGCTCCCAGGCCTGCAACGCCTACCACGCGCCGCTGCTCCGCTTCGACGACGGGCAGGCGGCCACGCCCGTCGACGACAGCAGCAGGCCGCAGGCCGTGGTCACCCTCTCGCCCGGTGAGTCGGCCTACGCCTCCGTCACGCTGTCCGCCGCCGACGGAAGCGGCAGCGACGGGCGCACGGCCCGCAAGCTCGCGGTGCACTTCGCCCCGCGCAGCGGCGAGGGCTCGACGGACGCCGCCCCGGCCGTGATCGCACTGCCGGCCGGCACGTACACCGACACGTCGGCGACCGTCACCCACTGGCAGAGCTCCATGGACGACGCCCTCACGCACTGAACCCGCCCCACGCGACGCGGGCCACGCGACCCGGGCCACGGGCGCCGGGCCACGCGACCCCGGCCACGTGCGCCGGCGCGCGGCAGGACCTCGCGGCGCCCAATACTCACCATGAGGTAAGTACCTGACCAAATAGTGGGTACTTGCCGACAGTTCAGCGGCGGACGAGGATCAGGACATCCCACCGGACAGCCCTTCCAGGAGCACACTCATGTCCACGTCCTCCCCTCCCTCGTCCGCCGCCCCCGTCTCCGTGCTGGGCCTCGGCATGATGGGCACCGCCCTCGCCACCGCGCTCCTCGACGCCGGACACCCGGTCACCGTCTGGAACCGCACACCCGCCAAGGCGGGGCCGCTCGTCGCCCGGGGCGCCCTCCCGGCCGGGACACCCGCCGACGCGGTCGCCGCGAACCCCCTCGTCGTCCTGTGCCTCCTCGGCAACACCCACGTCCAGGAGGTCTTCGACACCCTCGGCGACGCGGTCGCCGGCCGGACCGTCGTCAACCTCACCAACGGCACCCCGGCCCAGGCCCGCGAACTGGCCGCGTGGGCTTCCGAACACGGCGCCCACTACATCGACGGCGGCATCATGGCCGTACCCCAGATGATCGCCGGACCGCACGCGTACGTCGTCTACAGCGGCGACGAGCAGGCCTTCCGGACCCACCGGCCCACCCTCGCCGCCTTCGGCGGCACCAAGTGGACCGGTACGGACCCCGGCCTCGCCGCCGTCCACGACCTCGCCCTGCTCACCGGCATGTACGGCATGGTCATCGGCGTCCTCCAGGCCTTCGCCCTCGTCCGTACGGAGAACATCCCGGCCACCGGCTTCGCCGAGCCGCTCGTCGCCTGGATCCAGGCCATGCTCACCGGCGTCCCCGAGTGGGCCGGGGCCGTCGACTCCGGTGAGCACCTCACCGACGTCTCCAGCATCGCCGTCAACCAGTCCGCCTTCCCCAACTTCCTCACCGCCTACCGCGACCAGGGCATCAGCGGCGAACTCTTCGAGCCGTTCCAGGCGCTCCTCGACCGGGCCATGGCCGAGGGCCACGCCTCCGACGGCCTCTCCCGCCTCGCGGACCTGCTCCGCGCAAACTGAGCCACCTGTGCCCCGCCTGCCCCCATGCGCCCCCGCCGCGCCCACCGCCGGGGGCGCCGGGCAGGACAGGATGCCTGCGGCGAACCCGGCCGGCAGGAGGAACTGATGAAGGGCATGACCAGCTTCGGCGACATCTACGACCGCCCCGACCCGCGCGCGTACTTCACCCGCCTGGCGCCGCTGTCGTACGAGATCCCCCACCACGCCCAGGCGGTCTTCCGCCGCACCGTCGCCGAACGCGCGGAGGCCGACCCCACCGTCCTCGACCTGTGCTGCTCGTACGGCATCAACGCCGCCCTGCTCAACCACGACCTGACCCTCGCCGACCTCTACGCCCACTACACCGGCCCCGAGGCGGCGAACCTGACGACCGCCGAACTCATCGAGCGGGACAAGGAGTTCTACGCTGCCAGGCGCCGCCCCGACGCGGTGCGCGTCATCGGTCTCGACATCGCCCGCAACGCCTTGGACTACGCCCGGGCCGTCGGTCTCCTCGACGCCGTCCACCCCGACAACCTCGAAGAGCACACGCCCTCCCCGGCGCTGAGCGCCGCGATGGCCGACGTCGGCCTCATCACCCTCACCGGCGGCAGCTCCTTCCTCAGCCGCCGCACCTTCGCCGCGCTGCTGGAATGCGCCCGCCGCCCGGTCGGGGTCAGCGCGTTCGTCCTGCGCACCGTGCCCTACGCGCCCATCGCCTCCTGTCTGGCGGGCTTCGGCCTCACCACCCGCTCGGACCCGGAACGCACCTACCCGCAAAGGGCCTTCACGGGCGCACAGGAGCGTCGCGCCACCGTCTCCGCCGTACGTCTCGCGGGCCTGGACCCCACCGGCCGTGAGGCGGACGGCCGTCTTCACGCCGTCCTGTACGAGTCGCGTCCCTGAGTCCCTGAGCGTTGTCAGTGGCGGCACCTAAGGTCGTTCCATGGTCATCAACCCGAACGCGCTGGGCCTGGACCTGCCACCCGGCACCCCGCGCGTCCAGCCGTCGCTCTGGTACGCGGACGAGCCCGCCACGCCCGGCACCTGGGCCCGCCTCCTCCCCGCCCGGGAAGCCACCGGGATGCTGCCGGTGCTGCTCACCGAGACCCAGTACTTCCACCCGAGCCAGGTGGCCGACCCCGACGACCACGACCCGGCCACGACGCTGTCCGACCTGTGGCGGCTCGTCCAGGAGGAGGACGACGGGACCCCGCCCGATCCGTGGCCGGGCCTCGCCCCGCCCGCCGAGGGCGGCATCGACCCCGACGACGCCGCCGCCCGCACGGCGGCCGAACTCGCCGGGAACGAGGACTGGTTGAAGGGCGCTCGTGGGGCCCTGGTCCCGGCCCGCCGCAGCGCCGACATCCCGGCGGTCCTCGGCTGGGGCGGCGCCGCCGACCACGCCGACGCCGTCCAGCTCTCCACCGTCCTGCGCTCCTGGGAGGACCGGTTCGGCATACGGGTCGTCGGCCTCGGCCCCGACCTCCTCACCGTCTCCGTCGCGGCCCCGCCCCGCACCCCGGAGGACGCCCTCGCGGTGGCGGCCGAGCACTGCGCCTTCTGCCCCGACACCGTCTGGGACGGCTACGAAACGCTCCGCGCCTACGCCGCCGAGGAGGTGCTCGACCGTCAGGACTGGACGTTCTGGTGGGACTGACCCGCCCGTGGTGTCATCCGGGCCCGCCGGCGAGGCCGCCGGGACCGCCCGGCCGGGGCGCCGGCGGTGCGGGCCTCTAGCCCCGGCCGAGCCGCTGGGCGACCTCGGTCGCCCAGTAGGTGAGGATCATCTGAGCGCCCGCCCGCTTGATGCCGGTCAGGGACTCCAGGATCGCCTTGTCGCGCTCGATCCAGCCCCTCTCCGCGGCGGCCTCGATCATCGCGTACTCACCGCTGATCTGGTACGCCGCGACCGGCACGTCCACCGCGTCCGCGACCTTCGCCAGCACGTCCAGGTAGGGCCCGGCGGGCTTGACCATCACCATGTCGGCGCCCTCCTCCAGGTCCAGCGCCAGCTCCCGCATCGACTCGCGCGTGTTGGCCGCGTCCTGCTGGTACGTCTTGCGGTCGCCCCTCAACGACGACCCGACCGCCTCACGGAACGGCCCGTAGAACGCGGAGGCGTACTTCGCCGTGTAGGCGAGCACCGCCACGTCCTCCTTGCCGATGGTGTCCAGGGCGTCCCGGATCACCCCGACCTGCCCGTCCATCATCCCGCTGGGCCCCACCACGTGGACGCCCGCGTCCGCCTGGACCTGCGCCATCTCGGCGTACCGCTCCAGGGTCGCGTCATTGTCGACGCGCCCCTCCTGGTCCAGCACACCGCAGTGCCCGTGATCGGTGTACTCGTCGAGACACAGATCGGACATCACCACGAGATCGTCCCCGACCTCGGCCCGCACGTCACGGATGGCGACCTGCAGAATCCCGTCCGGATCGGTACCCGCGGTCCCGGCGGCGTCCTTCTTCGCGTCCTCCGGCACACCGAAGAGCATGATCCCGGACACCCCGGCCTCGGCCGCCTCCACGGCCGCCTTCCGCAGCGTGTCCCGGCTGTGCTGCACGACGCCCGGCATCGCCGAGATCGGCACCGGCTCGCTCACGCCCTCCCGCACGAACGCGGGCAGGATCAGGTCGGCCGGGTGGAGCCGCGTCTCCGCGACCATCCGCCGCATCACGGGGGTCGTCCGCAGCCGCCGCGGCCGCGCACCGGGGAAGGATCCGTACGAAGTCATACGCCCACGCTACGCCCGCGCCGCACGTGCCTTTGCCGACGCCGAGTCGGTGCGCCACCGCGCTCCGCCGCCCCGGGGCCTTCGCCCGGGCAGGCCCCTCGTGCGCCCCGCCGCACCCCCGCCCCCGCGCACGCCGCCCGCACCACCGCGCGGGCCCCCACCGGCCGGGGCCGCCGCCGGATACCGTGTCCCGGCCGCGACCACAGCGCCGTCGGGAGAGACAGACCGTGCGCAGCGCGGCCGTGACGGCCGCCGGGGTGGCGGCGGTCCCCGCCCGCGGCCACCACCTCATGCTGGACAGCCCCGGGGCGTTCGCCCGGGACGTGGCGGAGGCGCTGCCCGCGTGAGGCGGTTGTCGGTGCGGGTGGTTAGCCTGGCGCGGGTGACGCAGACGCCCGACAACGACCGCGGTCTTCCGCCCGCCCTCGCCGACATGGCCCGCGTGGGCTTCGACTACGACGGGGGCGACGGCGTCGACTTCGAGCCGTACGACGCCTTCGACTCCGCCGAGGAGACCACCGACTGGTTCCGCCACTGGACGGGCAACCACGACCTGGACGGTGACGCCTACCGCGTCTTCGGCCAGGACGGCTCCGGCGGTCTCGCGGCCGTCTGGTACGGGCGGCCGGGGCGCCCCCTCGCCGAGCAGCCGGTGGTGTTCCTGGGCTCGGAGGGCGAGAGCGGCGTGGTCGCCGGGAACGTCTCCGACTTCCTGTGGGTGCTGGCCGACGGCGTCGGACCGCTGGAGTCCGTGCTGTACGGGGTCCCCGAGCCCCGTCCGAGCGCGCCCCGCACCGCGCTGACGGAGGTCGCCGAGCGGCATGCGACCACCCCGCGCCGCCCGGCCCGCGACATCATCGCCGAGGCTCGCGCGGAGTTCCCCACCTTCACCGAGGACATCGACACCCTGTGCCGCTGATGTCCCGCTGACGGCCTTCGGCCCTCAGGCCGCGCGGGCGCCGACGCCGACGCCGACCCGCCGAATCCCGCGAACACCGGCGCCGGTTGCGGTCACTCAGCCGGCCGGACGTCCAGCACGGCCCACACCGCGCCGGGCAGCGACCGCCCTGCGCCCAGGAGGGAACGCGAGCCGGCCGCACCAGACCCGCTCCGCCCTGTTTGCGCCCCCGTCTCACCCTCGACCCGCCACCTGGGGACCTTCCCGCCGTACGCCTCCGGCGCCTCACGGCGGCAGGAACGCGTGTGGCCCGCACCCGACTGCGCGGGTGCGGGCCGACGTGACAGGCCGATCAGGTCGTCGTACGCCTCCGGCGCGCGCCCGGACGGCGCTCGCTGGGCCGCGTGACCGGGTCGCCGGCCTCCAGCGCGGCCGTGCGGCGCCGGAGCCCGAACTCGGCCAGCGCCTCGGCCAGCTTGTGCACGGACGGCTCGGGCGACAGGACGTCCACCCGCAGCCCGTGCTCCTCCGCCGTCTTCGCGGTGGCGGGCCCGATGCAGGCGATGACCGTCACGTTGTGCGGCTTGCCCGCGATGCCCACCAGATTCCGCACCGTCGACGACGACGTGAACAGCACCGCGTCGAACCCACCGCCCTTGATGGCCTCCCGCGTCTCGGCCGGCGGCGGCGACGCCCGCACGGTCCGGTAGGCGGTGACGTCGTCCACCTCCCACCCGAGCTCGATCAGCCCGGCCACCAGCGTCTCGGTGGCGATGTCGGCGCGCGGCAGGAACACCCGGTCGATCGGGTCGAAGACCGGGTCGTACGGCGGCCAGTCCTCCAGCAGCCCCGCGGCCGACTGCTCACCGCTCGGCACGAGGTCGGGCTTCACGCCGAACTCGACCAGCGCGGCAGCGGTCTGCTCGCCCACCGCCGCGACCTTGATCCCGGCGAAGGCGCGGGCGTCGAGTCCGTACTCCTCGAACTTCTCCCGCACCGCCTTCACCGCGTTCACCGAGGTGAAGGCGATCCACTCGTACCGCCCGGTCACGAGCCCCTTGACGGCCCGCTCCATCTGCTGCGGCGTACGCGGCGGCTCGACGGCGATGGTCGGGACCTCGCTCGGCACCGCCCCGTAGGACCGCAGCTGGTCGGAGAGCGACGCCGCCTGCTCCTTGGTGCGCGGCACGAGGACCTTCCAGCCGAACAGCGGCTTGGACTCGAACCACGCGAGCTGGTCGCGCTGGGCGGCGGCGCTGCGCTCACCGACCACGGCTATGACCGGCCGGTGCCCCTCGGGCGACGGCAGGACCTTCGCCTGCTTCAGCACCTGCGCGATGGAGCCCAGCGTCGCGGTCCAGGTCCGCTGCCGGGTCGTGGTACCGGCGACCGTGACGGTCAGCGGGGTGTCGGGCTTACGGCCCGCCGACACCAGCTCACCGGCGGCGGCGGCCACGGAGTCCAGGGTCGTCGACACGACCACCGTCCCGTCCGACGCCCCCACCTCCGTCCAGCACCGCTCGCTCGCGGTCCGGGCGTCCACGAAGCGCACGTCCGCGCCCTCCGCGTCCCGCAGCGGCACACCCGCGTATGCGGGCACACCGACAGCCGCGGCGATACCGGGCACGACCTCGAAGGGGATCCCCTCGGCGGCGCACGCGAGCATCTCGGCGCCCGCGTTGCCGTCGAGTCCCGGGTCACCGCTCACCGCACGGACGACCCGCTTGCCGCCCCGCGCGGCCTCCATGACAAGATTGGTCGCATCCCTCAACACGGGGACCCCGGCGGGCATTGACGCATCGTCAACGACCGTCAGCTCAGGCGTGCTCACGCCCGCCCGCGCATGGCCGCGCACGACGTCGAGCACATCCGGCTCGGCGATCAGTACGTCAGCGCCCGACAGGGCCTCGACGGCGCGCAGTGTCAGCAGCCCCGGGTCACCGGGCCCGGCGCCCAGGAAGGTGACGTGCCCGCACGCGGAGTACGCGGAGGAAGCCTTGGATGCAGTGGTGGGGCTCAAAGTGCTCGCTCCCCCATAAGACCGGCCGCACCCTTGGCGAGCATCTCGGACGCGAGCTCGCGACCGAGCGCGACAGCGTCGCCGCGCGACGTGGGTACGGGACCGGTGGTGGACAACTGCACCAGCGTGGAGCCGTCGGTCGAGCCGACGACGCCCCGCAGGCGCATCTCATGAACAACCTGCCCATCGGCCTGGAGGTCGGCCAGGGCACCCACGGGTGCGCTGCAGCCGGCCTCCAGGGCGGCGAGCAGGGACCGCTCGGCGGTCACGGCGGCCCGGGTGTACGGGTCGTCGAGCTCGGCGAGCGCGGCGGCGAGATCGGTGTTCGCCGCCGTGCACTCGACCGCCAGGGCTCCCTGACCGGGAGCGGGCAGAACCGTGTCGACCGACAGGAAGTCGGTGACCTCCTCACCACGTCCGATGCGGTTGAGTCCGGCCGCGGCGAGTACCACCGCGTCCAGCTCCCCGTTCCGTACGTAGCCGATGCGCGTGTCGACGTTCCCCCGAATGGCGACGCACTCGATCTCCATGCCGTGGGCGCGCGCGTACGCGTTGAGCTGCGCCATGCGCCGCGGCGAACCGGTGCCCACGCGGGACCCGGCCGGAAGCTCCTCGAACCGCAGCCCGTCGCGGGCGACCAGCACGTCGCGCGGGTCCTCGCGCCGCGGGATCGCCGCGACCACCAGGTCGTCGGGCTGCGCGGTCGGCAGGTCCTTCAGCGAGTGCACCGCGAAGTCGACCTCACCCGCGAGCAGCGCGTCGCGCAGCGCCGTGACGAACACGCCGGTGCCCCCGATCTGCGCGAGGTGCTCGCGGGAGGTGTCACCGTACGTGGTGATCTCCACGAGCTCCACCGGCCGCCCGGTCACCCGCCGCACCGCCTCCGCGACATGCCCGGACTGGGCCATGGCGAGCTTGCTGCGCCTGGTCCCGAGCCTCAATGCCCTCTCGGTCATACTCGCCCTCTATTCGGGTCGTTCATGTCGGCCCGGCTGACGGAGGCGACCGTCTCCGGGTCGAGGTCGAAGAGTGTGCGCAGCGCGTCCGCGTACCCGGCGCCGCCGGGCTCGCTGGCGAGCTGCTTGACCCGCACGGTCGGCGCGTGGAGGAGCTTGTCCACCACACGGCGCACGGTCTGGGTGATCTCGGCGCGCTCCTTGTCGTCGAGGCCGGGCAGCCGCCCCTCCAGCCGGGCCATCTCCCCCGCGACGACATCGGCGGCCATGGTGCGCAGCGCGACGACGGTGGGGGTGATGTGCGCGGCGCGCTGGGCGGCACCGAAGGCGGCGACCTCGTCGGCGACGATGGCGCGCACCTGGTCCACGTCGGCGGCCATCGGCGCGTCGGCGGGGGCTTCGGCGAGCGACTCGATGTCGACGAGCCGGACGCCCGCCAGCCGGTGCGCGGCGGCGTCGATGTCGCGGGGCATGGCGAGGTCGAGCAGCGCGAGCGGAGCCGTACGGCCGGCCGTCGCGGCCTCGACCGCGACGCCCGTCAGCACCAGCCCCGTGGCGCCGGTGCAGGACACGACCACGTCGGCACGTGTCAGTTCTTCGGTCACGGAGGTCATGGCCACCGCGCGTGCGGCCACGCCCGTGCCGCCGGGCTCGGTCAGGATCTGTACGAGCCGTTCGGCGCGTTCGAGGGTCCGGTTGGCGACGACGATCTCGCCGACCCCGGACCGCGCGAGCGTGGCGGCCGCCAGCGAGGACATCGACCCGGCGCCGATCACGAGCGCCCGCTTGCCCCGGGCCCAGGCGGCGACGTCCTCACCGGCCGCCAGCTGCTCCAGCCCGAAGGTGACCAGCGACTGGCCGGCCCGGTCGATGCCGGTCTCGCTGTGGGCCCGCTTGCCGACCCGCAGCGCCTGCTGGAACAGGTCGTTCAGCAGCCGGCCGGCGGTGTGCAGCTCCTGTCCGCGCGCGAGGGCGTCCTTGATCTGGCCGAGGATCTGGCCCTCACCGACGACCATGGAGTCGAGTCCGCAGGCCACCGAGAACAGGTGGTGGACGGCGCGGTCCTCGTAGTGCACGTACAGGTGGGGGGTGAGCTCTTCGAGCCCGACCCCGCTGTGCTGGGCGAGCAGGGTGGACAGCTCGGCGACACCCGCGTGGAACTTGTCCACGTCGGCGTACAGCTCGATGCGGTTGCAGGTGGCCAGGACGGCGGCCTCGGCGGCCGGTTCGGCGGCGAGGGCGTCCTGGAGCAGCTTGCCGCGCGTCTCGGGATCGAGGGAGGCCCGCTCCAGCACGCTGACGGGAGCGCTGCGGTGGCTGAGGCCGACGACGAGGAGACTCATGCCGGCATCACGGCGGGCATGTCCCCGTCAGGTCCCTTCCGCCCCTCGGCCGCCGCGGCGGCCCCGGCGTCGCGCACGACGGGCGGCAGCACCGCCTCGGCGCCCGCACCCGGCTCCTCGCCCGCCTTGCGCTGCTCGTGGAAGGCGAGGATCTGCAGCTCGATGGAGAGGTCGACCTTGCGCACGTCCACGCCGTCGGGCACGGACAGCACGGTCGGCGCGAAGTTCAGGATGGAGGTCACTCCCGCCGCGACGAGCCGGTCGCAGACCTGCTGCGCGGCGCCGGCGGGCGTGGCGATGACGCCGATGGAGACGCCGTTCTCATCGACGATCTTCTCGAGGTCGTCGATGAACTGGACGGGCATGCCCGCGACCGGCCTGCCGACCATCGAGGGGTCGGCGTCGATCAGCGCGGCGACGCGGAAGCCTCGGGAGGCGAACCCGCCGTAGTTGGCGAGGGCGGCGCCGAGGTTACCGATACCGACCATGACGATCGGCCAGTCCTGGGTGAGCCCGAGCTCGCGGGAGATCTGGTAGACGAGGTACTCGACGTCGTACCCGACGCCACGGGTGCCGTACGAGCCGAGGTACGAGAAGTCCTTGCGCAGCTTCGCGGAATTGACCCCCGCCGCCGCCGCGAGCTCCTCGGAGGAGACCGTGGGTACGGAGCGCTCCGACAGTGCGGTGAGCGCCCGCAGATACAGCGGAAGCCTGGCGACGGTGGCCTCGGGGATTCCTCGGCTACGGGTCGCCGGTCGGTGTGTTCGGCCAGTTGCCACGGTGCTCCTGCGGGATGAGCGGGGCTGCAGGCGGCCATGCGTACCAAGACCGCCCCGTCGACAGCAGGCTATGTCTTTGTGAACGCGTGCACAAAGATGGTGTCCATTTTGTCCGCGCAAAGTGACCGGGCTCACGCGAATCGATCGCGCCATCCCGGAACCGGGGCACACCTCGGTCCGTTCGCGAGCCTCAGGGGACAAAGCGGCACACACTCCTCATGACCACGCCCCCGAAGCGCAACAAAACGCACACGATGGTAACCGTCTTTCCCGGTCACCCCCCGCCCTCGCGCCCGCCCTCGCGCCCACCCGCACGCCCGGCCCCCCGGGCGCCCACGCACCCGGCGGCCCGGCGGTCCGTGACCGTCGGCTCGGTGGCCCGTCGGTGGGCGGCTGACCGGCTGGTCGGGCGGGCCGGTTCGGGGCCGAGGGCCCGGCTGCGGGTCTGTGGGGCCGGGTGGGTTGCGGCCGATGGGCAACGGTCGGGGCCCCTGCGGGCTCACCTCCTCGCGGCCGGCGGGGCAACCACCCGCACTCGTCGCCGTCACTCGCCGCCGATCCTCCACGGCCCCTCCTCGCCGTACGCCACACAGTTCCTCGCCGTGGCGAGATCCGGCCCGCAGACGGCATACGACCGGGGTGGGGCCGTGCAGGGTCGCCCCCGCAGGGGTTGACGGCAACGGACGGGCTCCCTTTCTCGTACCCAAGGCCGTCGGCCCCGAGGAGGCGAGCCCGGAGGGGCCACACCCCACCACCCACCGGCAGCCACCGCCCCGCACACAAACCAACACCGAACCACCCGGAACCACCCCGAGCACGACCGGCCACACGGCGGGACCGCGCCGAAGACCCGACACCCGCCGGCGGCCCAGCGGCCCAGCGGCCGGACAGCACGGCGACGCCGCCCCCGACGGGTCAGGCCTCCAGCGCGCGGCGCAGACGCGCCGGGTCCACCTTCCAAAAGGTGTGCTGCTCGCCGTCCACCAGGACAACCGGAATCTGCTCCCAGTAGGCCCGGTGGAGTTCCTCGTCCTGGAGGATGTCCTTCTCCTCCCACACCGCACCGGTCTCGGCGCACACCTCGCGGATGACCGTCCGCGCGTCGTCGCACAGGTGACAGCCGGGCTTGCCGATGAGCGTCACGGTCCGCGGGCCGGTCTTCTTCTTCGTACGTCCGAACATGCACCCATTCTCCGCCCGCGTCACACCGGCGCCGCACAGAGTTCACGCCATGGCATCCCCGCCGGTCGGGAAGTTCCGAACACAATGGCTATGCTCACCGCATGGCCGCTCTGGGATGGCTCACCCCTCATAGGCGCTCCGCCACCGCACGCAGCGTGCTGGCGGGCGAGGCGTCGGCCGAGGCAGCCCGCAAGACCTCGCAGCCGGCGCCCGAACCCCAGTTCCCCGTGCCCGGCGACGACCGCGCCGCCGCCTTCTTCGACCTCGACAACACGGTCATGCAGGGCGCCGCGATCTTCCACTTCGGCCGCGGGCTGTACAAGCGGAAGTTCTTCCAGCGCCGCGAGCTCGCCCGGTTCGCCTGGCAGCAGGCCTGGTTCCGGCTCGCCGGGGTCGAGGACCCCGAGCACATGCAGGACGCCCGCGAGAGCGCGCTGTCCATCGTCAAGGGCCACCGTGTCTCCGAGCTGATGACCATCGGCGAGGAGATCTACGACGAGTACATGGCCGACCGCATCTGGCCCGGCACCCGCGCCCTCGCCCAGGCCCATCTCGACGCCGGCCAGAGGGTCTGGCTGGTCACGGCCGCGCCCGTCGAGACGGCGACCATCATCGCCCGCCGCCTCGGCCTGACCGGCGCTCTCGGCACGGTCGCCGAGTCCGTCGACGGGGTCTACACCGGCAAGCTCGTCGGCGAGCCCCTGCACGGCCCGGCCAAGGCGGAGGCGGTCCGCGCGCTGGCCGCCGCCGAGGGACTGGACCTGTCGCGCTGCGCCGCGTACAGCGACAGCCACAACGACATCCCCATGCTGACCCTGGTGGGCCACCCGTACGCCATCAACCCGGACACCAAGCTGCGGCGGTACGCGCGCGAGCGCGAGTGGCGGCTGCGCGACTACCGTACGGGCCGCAAGGCCGCCAAGGTCGGCATCCCGGCCGCCGCGGGCGTCGGCGCCATCGCCGGCGGCACGGCCGCCGCCGTGGCCCTCCACCGCCGCCGCCGCTGACGCCGCGGCCCCTCGACCACGCACCGGCCACCGGTCACCGGCAGGCCACCCATGGCCAAACCTGGCTCTTACCCTCCTCCGGCCCGCGCCAGTCGCGCCGCGCGGACTCGGGCACAAGAGAACCCGCACGCAAGCACTTCTCGAAGTAATCCGATCAATACCTGGTCACGAAGTGCGACTTGATCAGCCGCGTAGACGCAACAGAAGCGACTGAATCGATGATTTGAGCAACTCGGCGTAGCGCTCCCTGCACTAAGCGTTATTCTCCTCAAACGCATACGGGAACCACCACGCGTCGCTACGACGGGTGAAAGGTTCCGTACTGCACGTGATGGAAGCTCTGCCTCTGGGAGTCCCGTGTACCCACACGTCGGGGTTGACGCCTCGGGCCTGGCTACGCTCCGCGCGACGGTCCTCGACCATCTGCGCGGCTTCGTCCCCACCGCGTACGCCGTCCCGGCCTTCGCCTCACCGGCACTGGCCGGTCCTTGCTATGCCCTCGCCGACGGCGGTGCAGCCGTCGGGAGACGCGGCGGCCGGGGCGGTTCGGGCACCTCGACCACCGCCCGCCGGCCCACCGCCGACAGCGACAGCGCGCGCATGATGGATCTGGTCGAGCGCGCCCAGGCCGGTGAGGCCGATGCCTTCGGTCGTCTGTACGACCAGTACAGCGACACCGTCTACCGCTACATCTACTACCGCGTCGGCGGGAAGGCGACGGCCGAGGACCTGACCAGTGAGACGTTCCTGCGCGCCCTGCGCCGCATCTCCACCTTCACCTGGCAGGGACGCGACTTCGGCGCCTGGCTGGTCACCATCGCTCGCAACCTGGTCGCCGACCACTTCAAATCGAGCCGGTTCCGGCTGGAAGTGACCACCGGCGAAATGCTCGACGCCAACGAGGTCGAGCGGAGCCCGGAGGACTCGGTCCTGGAGTCCCTCTCCAACGCCGCCCTCCTGGAAGCGGTACGCAAGCTCAATCCACAGCAGCAGGAGTGCGTGACCCTGCGCTTCCTCCAAGGCCTGTCCGTCGCGGAGACCGCCCGCGTCATGGGCAAGAACGAAGGTGCGATCAAGACCCTCCAGTACCGGGCGGTCCGCACCCTGGCGCGTCTCCTCCCCGAAGACGCCCGCTGACCCCATACCCTCAACCAACCGTCAGTGACGCCTCGGTGACGCTCTGGTCCGATCATCTTTCGTGCGTAACCCAAGTGCCGAGCCGCTCGTTGTGCGGGATGCAGGCTCCCTGTGGTCACACGCTGGACCCAGCCACTCACTCGTTCGTGTGGATGTGTTCAAGGTGTGCAACCTTCCGGACCCCCCGGGGAGTCGACCGTCATGACGAGAGGAGGTGCCGCCAGTGATCGCGAACGTATCGGCGCACCGGCGGGCGAACGCCTTCGCCCAGGCCCTGGAAGAACAGGCGGCCGAGCAGCCCGGAGCCTCGGTCGAACCGACCGAGCAGGGTCGGCTGTTGGCCCTGGCGAACGGTCTCGGCGAATTGCCGAAGCCGGAGTTGGACCCCGACGTGAAGGTGGTGCAGCGAGCCCAGCTCGTCGCCGCCATGGAAGCACTGTTCCTGGAGGGCGCGGCCCCCGAGGGAAGTGCGTCCGGGGGCCCTACGGTGCCGGAGCAGCGGGCGGCGAGCGGGCGGGGCGCCCACCGGGCGACCGCGCTCCGGAAGTTGCGGCCCCGCTCCCGCTGGTCGAAGGGGCTCGCCGCCGGCGGCCTCACGGTCGGGGTGGCGGCGGGCGCGTTCAGCGGGGTGGCCGCTGCCAGTTCCGACGCCCTCCCCGGTGACTCGCTCTACGGGCTGAAGCGCGGTATGGAGGATCTCAAGCTCGGGATGGCGGACGACGACGCCGACCGTGGTGAGATCTACCTCGACCAGGCTTCCACCCGGCTCAGCGAGGCCCGCCGCCTCATGGAGCGCGACCGGTCCGGGGCGTTGGACCACGAATCCCTGGGCGAGATCCGGCGGGCGCTGAACGGCATGAGACACGACGCCACCGAGGGCCACCGGCTGCTCCGCCTGGCGTACCAGCGGGACGGCACCATCGCCCCGTTGGCGACGCTCGACTCCTTCGCCCGGAACCACCGGGAGGTCTGGAACGGCCTCCGTGACCGGCTGCCCGTCCAGCTGACCGACGTCGGGGACGAGGTGAGCGACGTCTTCGCCGCCATAGACGAAGAGGTCGGTCCGCTCCAGTCCCAGCTGCCGCAGCCCCCCGAGCGGAGCGACGGCCGGGGATCCGGCCGCCCGGGCGCCACCCAGGACTCCTCCGAGTCCGGGCCGTCCCACCAGGCGCCGTCCAGCCCGGAGAGCCGCCCATCGGGCAGCAGCGGCAAGCCGGGACCCTCCGGCTCGGGGTCGGGCGCGGCGAAGGACGAAGGCCTGCTCGGCGGCAACACCGGCGGGCTGCTCGAACCGGACCCCTCGTCGCCCCCACCGGCCACGGACAGCGACGACGGCCGGTCCACTCCGCAGCCGGCCCCGGACGTCACGATCCCGCCGATCCTCCCGGGCATCATCCCCGGCCTCGGGATCGACGAGGAAGACGCCGGGTAGACGTGCGCAAGGGTGGGTGTTCCTCCTCGGAGGGACACCCACCCTTCGCCGTCCGTCAGAAGAACACCGACCGCCGCTGCACCAGCAGCTTGTACAGCGTGTGCTGGATCTGCTCCCGCACCTGGTCCGTCAGGTTGAACATCAGCATCGGGTCCTCCGCCGCCTCCAGCGGAAATCCGTCCGTCGGGATCGGTTCCCCGAACTGGATCGTCCACTTCGTCGGCAGCGGCAGCGCCCCGAGCGGCCCCAGCCAGGGGAACGTCGGCGTGACCGGGAAGTACGGGATGCCCAGTACCCGCGCGAGGGTCTTCACGTTCCCGATCATGGGGTAGATCTCCTCCGCCCCCACGATCGAGCACGGCACGATCGGCGCGCCCGCCCGCAGCGCGGTCGACACGAACCCTCCGCGGCCGAACCGCTGGAGCTTGTAGCGCTCGCTGAAGGGCTTCCCGATGCCCTTGAAGCCCTCGGGCATCACCCCGACGACCTCACCGCGCTGGAGCAGCCGCTCGGCGTCCTCCGCGCACGCCAGCGTGTGCCCCGCCTTCCGCGCCAGCTCGTTGACGACCGGCAGCATGAAGACGAGGTCCGCGGCGAGCAGCCGCAGGTGCCGCCCGGCCGGATGGTTGTCGTGCACCGCGACCTGCATCATCAGCCCGTCCAGCGGCAGCACCCCCGAATGGTTCGCCACCACCAGCGCCCCGCCCTCGGACGGGATGTTCTCGATGCCCTTCACCTCGACGCGGAAGTACTTCTCGTACAGCGGCCGCAGCAGCGACATCAGGACCTGGTCGGTGAGCTCCTCGTCGTAGCCGAACTCGTCGACCTGGTACTCGCCGGTGACCCGCCGCCGCAGGAACGCCAGTCCGCCGGCGATCCGCCGCTCCCAGTCGCCGCCGCCCACGGCCGCCCGGGCCCCGTCCATGCCGGACGCGCCCGGGGCGGGCGTCTCGTCGGCGGCCTGCGGCCCCGGCAGCGGGCTCACCGCGCCGCCCTCGCCGTTCCGCCGCCGAGCGCCGCCGCCCGCGGGGGGCCGTCGGCGTCCGGGTCGCGGAGTGGCCGCACCCGAGCGCGACCGGTCGTCGTCGAACGGAATGACCTTGGCGTCCGCCATCGTTGAATCGCGCTCCCTCATCCGGCGCTGTGAGTCGTCTTCGCCCCGCCGCCCGGGAGCGGCGGCCGCCGCGCGGCGATCTTGTCGACCGCCCCCGCGAGGGCCTCCGGCGGCAGCAGGCCGGGCCCGCGACTGCGCGCGAAGTCCGCGAACGTCTCCGCGGTCGTGTATTTCGGCTCGAACCCGAGCGTCTCCCGCATCTGCGCCGTGCTGACCACCCGCCCGTGCATCAGCAACCTGATCTGCTCGGGCGAGAAGTCGGTCACACCGACCGTACGCAGCGCCGTGCCGACCCAGGTGACCGCCGGCAGCGGCACCGGCACCGTCGGCCGCCCCAGCCGCCGCGAACACTGCGACAGCGTCAGCACACCGTCACCCGCCACGTTGAACGTGCCGCTGTTGAGCGTGCCGCGCCGCGGCTCGTGGGAGCTGATCCGGAGCACCTCGATGACGTCGTCCTCGTGGACGAACTGCAGCCGCGGGTCGTAGCCGAACACCGTCGGCAGCACGGGCAGTGAGAGGTACTCGGCGAGCGGGGAGTCCGCGGTCGGCCCGAGGATGTTGGCGAAACGCAGCACGCAGACCGCCACATCGGGCCGCCGACGCGCGAAGCCCCGTACGTACCCCTCGACCTCGACCGCGTCCTTCGCGAAGCCGCCGCTGGGCAGGGACTTCGGCGAGGTCGTCTCCATGAAGACGGCCGGGTCACGGGGCGCGGAGCCGTACACGTTCGTGCTGGACTTCACCACCAGGCGGCTGACCGTCGGCGACTTCTGGCAGGCACCGAGCAGCTGCATGGTGCCGATGACGTTGGTCTCCTTGACGGCCGTCCGGCCGCCGGCGCCCAGCGGTGTCCCCGTGACGTCCAGGTGGACGACGGTGTCGACCTCGTACTCCGCCAGGACCCGCCCTATGGCGGGCTGCCGGATGTCGGCACGGACGAACTCCGCGGTGCCGAGCCGGTGCGAGGGCGGGACGGCGTCCACGCCGATCACCCGCTCCACTCCGGGGTCCTGCTGGATACGGCGGACGAACCTGCCGCCGAGCTGCCGGGCCACGCCGGTGACGAGCACGACCTTTCCCAAGATCAGCGCCTTCCGTTCGGTCCCTCGCCTATGCGCCACCGTAGCGGGTGGATGGAGCGCTGTGACGACCGCCGCACCCCCGGAGGCACCGCGGCGGCCCCGGAGGAGCCGGAGAAACACCGCGGCCCTCCCACCGGAAACCGGTGGGAGGGCCGCGGAACGCGCACGTACAGCCGTCGCCTACTTCTTGTTGCGACGCTGAACGCGGGTGCGCTTGAGCAGCTTGCGGTGCTTCTTCTTGGCCATCCGCTTGCGCCGCTTCTTGATAACAGAGCCCACGACTACCCTCGCTCACTTCTCGGAACACCCCCGCATCAGCGGGGGATCTCGGTGCGGGGCGTCTGGGCCCACACGACCTACGTCGGCCTAGCCTACCGGCCAGAGCGCCGTGCTTGTAACCGAGGGGTACGTGGGACTCTCCCGACGACCGCTAGGCGGTCTCCACCCCCACGAAGGACTCCCGGAGGTACTCGTGAACCGCTTGCTCCGGAACCCGGAATGACCTGCCCACCCGGATCGCCGGCAGATGACCGCTGTGCACCAAGCGGTACACGGTCATCTTCGACACTCGCATCACCGAGGCGACTTCCGCCACGGTCAGGAACTTGACCTCGTTGAGAGGCCTCTCGCCAGCAGCAGCCATGACCCACCTGTACCTTCCGCCCACAACGCCCACCGGCTTCCCCTCCGGTGACTCTTCGTCGCGGTGCGCTCACTCACCAGACTAGGGGCGGGTGATACGAGTGGGGAAGAGGAGCTGCCACCGGCCGCCTACCGTGACAGACACGCCCGATTGAGTACATAGCGAGTAAGCGGTCGGTAGTAATCGGACCGCACAGCGTCATCCAGCGGGACGGCGACGGACACGCGCCCCTCGGCCTCCCCGACGAAGAGCGCGGGGTCGTCCGTGTCGGCCAGGCCGACAGCCTCAATACCCAGCTGACCTGCCCCGCAGACCCATCCATGGTCCCCGACGACGAGCTCCGGCAGGGGTCCTCCGACATCCGCGAGACCCTCCAGAGCGGCCCTGACCGGCAGGGGGGAATGGGTGTGTGCGCCGGTCTCACAACCGGCGCCTTTCCGCCCCGGCTCCCGCACCAGCGCGACTCCCCGTACGTAGTCAATGCTGTACGTACGTACGCCGAACCGGGTCGTTATGTCGACACATCGGCCCTTCGCGGGTGTGAGAACGAGACATCCGGCCGCCGACAAAGCGTCTGCGAGTCCGGCGTAGAAACCGAGCAGACGGTGCGGATGACCCGTGCCGAGCAGCACCGGCGCCCGCCGCCGGGCCGCCTCCGCCAGCCGCGCGGCGAACGCGCCGAGCGCGGCCAGGGTCCGTTCGGGATCGATGACATCGGGCCCGGACCGGTACGCGGGGTCACCGGAGACCCCGCACTTGTCGGCCATCAGGCGTAACAGGTCCCCTTCGTCCCACGACCACCGCGGATGGAGCCCGAGGGTCACCCGAGGGTCCCGGGCCGCGAAGAGGCGATAGCTCCGGAGGCTGTCCTCCCGCGAGGTGGCCACGGGGCCGGCCAGCCTGGCCGCCAGCAGATGCGCGCGCAGTGCACCGGTACTCAACACCCTGCCGATGCTGCCGCAGCCGGCCCTGCACGGCGCCGGAACGGCCCGGACACCCCACCGTTGGCGTAACCCCACCGCTGGCGTGACCGCCCCGCCGGCGAGGTCGCCCCGCCGACGTGACCCGCCGCGGCGTGCGCCACCGCCATGCGCCGCTGACGCTCCGCGCGACCGGCGTGACCCGCCGTCGGCGTGACCGCGCCCGCCCTACGGCAGCAGCCCGCGCAGCGGGAAGGCCGCCCGCCGCGCCGCCAGCACCGCCTGGTCCAGCCGGTCCGCGGGGTCGTACCCTTCGTCCCAGCCCCGCCACGACACCGGCCACCGCCCGTCGGTCATCCGCCCCGGCGCCAGTTGCCGCGTCAGCGCGTACACCTCGTCCCGCCACGACGGCGGGATCACCGACTCCGGAGCCACCGGAGCACCGGCCGCGATGCCCACCAGGTGCGTCCACGAGCGCGGTACGACGTCCACGACCGCGTAACCACCGCCACCCAGGGCGACCCAGCGCCCCTCGGCGTACTCGTGCGCCAGCTCGTGGCAGGCCGCCTGGACCGCGCGCTGGGCGTCCAGGGAGACCGCCAGGTGGGCCAGCGGGTCCTCGAAGTGGGTGTCCGCCCCGTGCTGCGTCACGAGCACCTGCGGCCGGAAGTCCGCCAGCAGCTCGGGCACCACCGCGTGGAACGCCCGCAGCCACCCCGCGTCGCCGGTCCCGGCCGGCAGCGCCACGTTCACCGCACCACCCTCGGCAGGCCCCGCCGCACCCGTCTCCTCCGGCCACCCGGTCCCCGGGAACAGCGTGCGCGGGTGCTCGTGCAGCGACACGGTCAGGACCCTCGGGTCCTCCCAGAACGCCGCCTGCACACCATCCCCGTGGTGCACGTCCACGTCCACGTACGCCACCCGCTCCACGCCGAGCTCCAGCAGCCGCGCGATCGCCAGCGACGCGTCGTTGTAGACGCAGAACCCGGCCGCGGACCCCGGCATCGCGTGGTGCAGCCCGCCCGCGAAGTTCACCGCGTGCGTCGCCTCCCCGCGCCAGACCGCCTCGGCCGCGCCCACCGACTGACCCGCGATCAACGCCGATGCCTCGTGCATCCCGGCGAACGCGGGATCGTCCATGGTCCCCAGCCCGTACGCCTGGTCCGCCGCCCCGGGGTCGGCCGACGCCGCCCGTACGGCCGCCACGTAGTCCTCGCGGTGCACCAGCCGTAGCGTCGACTCCCCGGCCGGCTTGGCGGCCACCACGTCGACGGCCCGGTCCAGGTCGTACGCCCGCACCAACCGCATGGTCAGCTCGAGCCGCACCGGATCCATCGGGTGCCCCGCCCCGAAGTCGTACCCGGTGAGTGCGTCATCCCACATCAACAGTGCGCGGCCGCTCATGCCCGCCACCGTATCGGTCCGGTTCAACGGCGAACGACCGGGCGTATCGCAACGTCAGCAGCACCAGCACCAGAGGCACCACCATCGCCCACCGGTAGCTCCACGCGTCACCGACAGCCCCGACCAACGGCGACCCGACCAGAAAGCCCACGTAGGTGAAGACATTGAGGCGGGCCACCTCGGCGTCACCGCGCGCCGCCGCGAAGGTCTGCGGCACCACCACGCTCAGCCCGAAGCCCAGCACCGTGAACCCCGCCACCCCGGCCCCCGCCCCCGGAGCCCACGCCACCACCCCGAACCCGACCGCCGCCAGCCCCGCACCACCCCGCACCACGGCCACCGCCCCGAACCGCCGCACCCCGACGTCCCCCACCACCCGCCCCAGAAGGGTGGTGACCATATAGGCGTTGTACGGAACCGTCGCCAGCTCCTCCGAACCACCCAGCACGTCCGTCACATACTTCGCGCTCCAGTTCGACACCGTCGAATCGCCGATGTACGCGAAGGCCATCACCAGGCCCAGCGGCACCAGCGCCCCCACCGCACGCCCCGCCGGCCCTTCCGCCGTCCGCCTCTCCCCGTCCACGTACCACCGGCTCCCCAGCAACACCGCCGGCAGCGTCACCACGACGACCGCCAGGTACGAGACGTCCAGCGCCACACCCCGGTGCACCGCCACCCACGCCAGCGACGCCCCCGCGATCCCGCCCAGGCTGTACGCGGCGTGGAACCCGAGCATGATGCTGCGCCCGTACGCCCGCTGGAGGCTCACCCCGAGCATGTTCATCGCCGCGTCCAACGCCCCGACGGCCAGCCCGAACGACCCGAGCGCCACGGCCACCTGCCACAGCCGCTCCCCGGTGCCCACGCCGAGCAGGGCCAGCAGTACGACGGGCTGGGCCCACCTGAGCACGACGCTGGGCGCCACCCGCCGAACCAGCTTCCCGGCGCACACGCTTCCCACTCCGGCGAGGACCGGGACGGCCGCCAAGAAGACCGGCAGCAACGCGTCGGACAGCCCGTACCGGTCCTGTACGGCGGGGATACGCGTCACCAGGAGCGCGAAAGCCGTCCCCTGGACGAGAAAGGAGGCCGCCAGCGAGCCACGCCCACGCCGCAACCGCGCATCCGTCATGGCGGCACAGCGTAGGACCCTCACCCACCGCTGGGTAGATCACTCAGGCGAGCAACCCGAGCAACTGCCCCATGTCGTCGAAGCACCCGTTCACCCCGGCCAGCTTCCCGGCCGGTGTCATCGCCGTGAACCCGTACACGTCCATCCCGGCCGTCCGGGCGGCCTGAACCCCGAGCGGGCTGTCCTCCACGACGACGCACCGTTCCGGCACCACTCCCATCCGCTCGGCGGCGTACAGGAACAGGTCCGGCGCCGGCTTCCCCCGGCCCACGTCCTGCGCGCTGTAGACGTTGCCCTCCCGGAACCACCGGTCGAGCCCGGTCTTCCGGTGGCCCACGCGGATCCGCTCATGGCTCCCGGACGACGCGACGCAGTACGGCACGCCTTCCGCGACGAGCTTCGCCAGCATCTCGGGTACTCCGGTGACCACCTTCAGCTCCCGCGCGAAGGCCGCGAACACCCGCCGGTGGAACTCCGCGTCGAACCCCTCGGGCAACCGCTGCCCGGTCCGCTCCATGACCAGGTCGTGCACCCGGTGCACAGCGGCACCCATGTAGTCGCGCAGGGAGGCCTCGTACGAGGTGGGGTGCCCGAGCTCGGTCAGGTACGCCGCCAGGATGGTGTTGGACAGCGGCTCGCTGTCGACAAGGACGCCGTCGTTGTCGAAGATCACCAGTTCGTATCGCATACGACTACCCTAAAAGCCGGGTGTTGCCCTGAACGCAGAAAAGCCTCAGTCCCCGGACATAAATGTCCGGGGACTGAGGCTAATAATTGTTCGGCGGT
>NZ_BAAASR010000022.1:0-58454 GCF_039532985.1 Streptomyces gobitricini
CCCGCGGAGCGGGTACCACATCGCTGCGCGATGTGCAAGCGAACCCCCGCGCTGCGCGCGGGTGTTGCGCTCCCGCTCCGCGGGAGCGCTGGCGGGGGGCTGCGCCGCCCGCTCACCCCCGCCTGCTGCGCAGGCGGGGGTGACGGTCCGTCCGCTGCGCTCCCGGACCGGGCGGGGCGTTGCCCCGCTTCCCGGGCTTCCGCTGCGCTCCATCCCGGGTCGGCTCGTCCGCTTCGCTCCCTCGCCTCAACGCCCCTTTCGGCTGCGCCTTCAGGGGTGCTGGGCCCGCTGACGCGGGCCGGTCTGGCAGCAAGGGTGGGGTGTCGCTCGTTCGTGTCGGGTTCTAGTGTGCGCGTGCATCAGGTTGATGCAGCATGTACCGTTGGCGGAAACACAGGACACCCGCCAACGATCCTGGCCGGGTGTTTTCTTACCAGGAGGGTGGTGGCAGGTCGGGGCGGCATACCTCGCAAGCGCCGAGCCTGGCCTGGACGTCGCTGCGTGGGACGGACTCGATGTCGTGGACATCGTGGCCTTTCCAACGGGCATACCGTTGGCCGTCCTTGAGGCCTTCGCAGTTTGGTGTGCGGTGGTAAACGCTGCCGCCCTTCGTGATGTACACCCTTCGGGGGAGGTTTGATTGTGCTGAACGGCAATGGTCGCACTGGGAGGATGGAAGGAACATGACCTCGCAGAAGTCGTTAGCCATGACCAAAATTCTAATGTGCTGCTCCTCTCGTGACCATGTTCTTTTTGGTCAAGGAAGGTCGTGAACCGATGTTGCACCGAGTCCTCTGACTGGGTGACAGGTGGAGAGGCAGGCTTTCAGAGTAGATTCTGCTCGCCTCTGTAATAATTATCTTTGAACTCAGGAAATAGGAGACATTGAATGCCGGTGATCCAACTCCGGGAACACCAGGTAGACCAGAAAGCGCGTTTCCGTAAGTGGGTGGGATTCCCTGCTAGGTCGTCCGTGCCCCGCAGGATGCCCGGGGCACGATCGTGTCAGCGACCGGATCGGGAAAGACGATCACGGCAGCCGCGTGCGCGCTGGAGTCGTTCGCGGACGGCCGGATCCTCGTCACTGTTCCGACTCTGGACCTGCTGGCGCACCGCCCGGGCGTGGCGCCTGGTGGGCCACCGGGCCCCGATGGTGGCGGTGTGCTCCCTGGAGAACGACCCGGTGCTGAACAAGCTGGGGGTGCGCACCACTACCAATCCGATCCAGCTCGCGCTGTGGGCCGGATCCGGGCCGGTCGTCGTGTTCGCTACGTACGCCTCTCTCGTGGACCGGGAGGACCCGGAGGACCCGACGGGTCGGCGGAAGGTTCGCGGGCCGCTGGGGGCTGCTCTGGTGGACGGGTGTGGAGCGCCTTCCTCCTTGCGGCAGTCCTCTGGAGGGAACCATGGCTTGTTAAAAGAGACGGTCTGTGACGGGCACCAGCCGCTTCGGCATGGTGTCCACGTACCTTTCGCCCGGCTTCGTGGGGGCGACCGCTGGTCCGTCCAGGGCGACGCCGGCCACGGGCTGGCCTCGGGTGGCACCGTGCGCGTCCAGGCCGGCCCTACGGCGAACAACAGGTGCGGTATCTCGCCCGGCGGACTGTCACTGTGTCATTGGCAGCGAGAATGCGGCGGGTGAAGTCAGGCGGCTGCGTGGCCCGCTACGGGCCATCTGCGACCTGCAGCCCTTCAAGGGCCGCAGGGAGAGGAGAAGAGGGGGCTGGTGTCGGAGAGGTCCGGGGTTCGGTATGAGGACTGCTCAATCTATGTCGATGCGCAGGACAGCTCGACGGTCATCACCTGGCTCGGTGAACGGCTCGGTCGAGGTGAGGGGCATCAAGCCCTGAGCGTGGGGCCGCTGTGGGTGGACGGCGTATCCAACGACTACGTCACGGGCGGGAAGGCGCATCCTTTCGTCTTCCTTGAGTGGTCGACCGTGCTGGAGTGTGAAGCACCTGCAGGAGCGGAGCCCGGTGGGGTGGTGGCCGCGGTCACGGAGGTGCTGGAGACGCTGTGGTGCGGGGGGTGGAAGGCGATGGCGGCATGTGACTTCGAGGACGAACTGCCGGCTCGCGGTGGGCGCGAGCACTACCCCTTACCGTCCCCCTCTGAGGGTCTGCCGCAGGCAAGAACGGGCAGTTGGCGACGCCTGCTGGTACGGAGTGGGAAAAGAAAAGGAAATCTGTGTGATTCAGCTCCGAGAACACCAAATGGACCAGAAATCAGCCTTCCGGAAATGGGCAGGATTCCCTGCAAGATCATTTGTGCCCCCTCAGGGAGCCCGGGCCACAGGGGTGTCCGCGACAGGCTCCGGGAAGACGATCACGGCCGCTGCGAGCGCTCTGGAATGCTTCCCCGAGGGCCGGATCCTCGTCATGGTTCCCACTCTGGACCTGATCGTGCAGAGCGCCCAGTCCTGGCGGCGGGTCGGCCACCGTTCTTTGATGGTGGCGGTCTGCTCGGTGGACAAGGACGAGGTCCTCGAACAGCTCGAAGTGCGCACCACCACCAACCCGATCCAGCTCGCCCTGTGGGCCGGGACCGGGCCGGTGGTCGTGTTCGCCACGTACGCCTCCCTCGTGGACCGCGAGGACCCCGCCGACGTCACTGGTCGCCGGACAGTCCCTGGGCCGTTGGAATCGGCTCTGGCGGGCGGGGAGCGGCTGTACGGGCAGCGGATGGCTCCGTTTGACCTGGCCATTCTGGACGAGGGGCACATGACGGCCGGAGACATGGGGCGGCCGTGGGCGGCGATCCACGACAACAGCCGGATCCCTGTCGACTTCCGGCTCTACCTGACCGCCACCCCGCGCATCCTCGCCGCGCCCCGGCCGCAGCGCGGGCGGGACGGCCGGGAGCTGGTCATCGCGTCGATGGAGGACGACTCCAGCACCTACGGCACCAGGATTTTTGATCTTGGGCTGGCGGAGGCGGTAGAACGCTCGATCCTCGCCGGTTTCGAGATCGACGTGCTCGAGATCCGCGACCCCGACCCGATCCTCGGCCTGTCCGAGGACGCGCTGCGCGGCCGGCGCACGGCTCTCCTCCAGGCCGCACTGCTGGAGCACGCGGCGCAGCAGAATCTGCACACCACCATGGTCTTCCACCAGCGGGTCGAAGAAGCCGCGGCGTTCGCCGAACAGATGCCGCGCACAGCCGCCGAGCTGTACACCGCTGAGACCTCCGCGGCGGCGCTGGCCGAGGCGGAGGAGCTGCCCGCGTCGTCGATCGACGCTGAGCTGTACGAGCTGGAGGAGGGCCGACACGTGCCTCCGGACCGGGTATGGGCGGACTGGCTGTGCGGGGACCATCCCATCGCGCATCGGCGTGAAGTGATCCAGCGGTTCGCCAACGGCATCAACGCCCAGAACCGGCACGTACACCGGGCGTTCCTGTCCTCCGTACGGGCCCTCGGGGTCGGGGTCGACATCACCGGACTACGCGGAGTCGAGGCCGTGTGCATCGTCGGCTCCCGCAGCTCCCAGGTCGACATCGTCCAGAACATCGGACGCGCACTGCGCCCCAACCCCGACGGCACGACCAAGACCGCCCGGATCATCATCCCCGTCTTCCTCCAGCCCGGGGAGGACCCGAAGGACATGGTCGCCTCCGCCAGCTACCAGCCCCTGGTCGACATCCTCCAAGCCCTGCGCTCACACTCCGAACGCATGGTCGACCAGCTCGCTTCCCGCGCCCTGACCCGCGGCGCCGAACGGCGGCGCATCCACGTCCGCTCCTCCCCCACGACCGCGGCCGGCCTGGAGAACGGGGACATGCCCGCGGAGACCAGCCAGGCGCAGCAGGAGGTCGACCGCGTCACCTCCATCGTGGTCAACTTCGCCTCCCCCCGCGACGCCGCCGACATCGCCGCCCTCACCCGCTGCCGCGTCATCCGCCCCCAGTCCCTCGTCTGGCTCGAGGGCTACCAAGCCCTGATCCGCTGGCGTTCCGAGAACGGCATCACCGGCCTGTACGCCGTCCCCTATGACGTCGAGACCGAGGTCGGCACGACGAAGGGCTATCCCCTGGGCCGGTGGGTCCACCAGCAGCGCCGCGCGCACCGCGCAGGCGAACTCGACCCCCACCGCAAAGAACTCCTCGACGACGCCGGGATGATCTGGGAGCCCGGCGACGAAGCATGGGAGAACAGACTTGCCGCGTTCCGCTCCTATCGGCGCGCGCACGGGCACCTGGCACCCCGGCAAGACGCGGTGTGGGGCGAGGGCGAGGCGATGGTGCCCATCGGGCAGCACCTGGCCAATCTCAGGCGCAAAGGCGCGAAGAACGGCCTGGGCAAAGACCCGGAGCGAGCAGCGGTGCGTGCCGCGCAGTTGGCGGAGATCGACCCGGACTGGGACTGCCCCTGGCCGCTGGACTGGCAGCGGCACTATAAGGTGCTCGCGGACCTGGTCGACGCTGACGGTGTGCTGCCCGACATCCAGCCCGGCGTGCTCTTCGAGGGTGACGACATCGGACGATGGCTCCAGCAGCAGCGCAAGCCAAGCACCTGGGCGCAGCTCTCCGCAGAACAACAGGAACGGCTCACCACGCTCGGCATCAAGCCCCTTGAGGCACCGTCTCCCGCCCCTGCGGCTCCTCGTACGGCGAAGGGACCGAGCAAGGCGCAGGCGGCGTTCCAGCGAGGCCTGGCGGCCCTCGCACAGTGGGTCGAACGGGAAGGCCAACGGCCTGTACCGCGCGGCCACACCGAACAGATCACGGTCGACGGCGAAACCGAGCCGGTAGCCGTCAGGCTGGGCGTATGGGTATCGAACACCAAATCGAGGAAAGACAGGCTGGCCGCCGAACAGCTCGCCGCGCTACGGGAGCTGGGCGTGCAGTGGGCGTGACACCGGTCCTCGGCAGGCAAGGGGTTGTAGGGGCATCATCGCCTTGCCGCTGGGGCGTTCGGGAGGATGTCAGACCGGCCTGGTACGCAGCCAAGTCAGAAAAGGTCACCGCCCGGTCCAATGACGTCCACGCGCCATGGGAGAGCTATGCAGTCAACCCATTCGGCTGGTCCTCGGCGGTATCATCGATAGCGGTGACGTGACTTAGAAGTGTGTGGCATTGGGAAAGGAGCTGGTCATAGGTCATGACTGTGATCCCGTGCATTCTGCTGTTCAGCCCGTGTAGAGCACGCAGCTGAGCCTCCTCCCAATTGTGCGACCGCCCGATGATGACGACGGCACGCGGGTGGTAGGCGACAATTTCGGGCCGCGCAGGTCGCAGACCGAACTCCGCAGCACGATGCAAGGTATCGAGGTAGCGGTGGCACTGCCCGATCGCCTTCGCAGTATGCGATGACCAGTACCAGTTCTGGTGAGTGTCGTCGTACAGGATAACGTCCTTATCGGGGCGCTTCAGCTCGTACACGTCACGCAACCCGCTGGCGGTGGACTTCATAAGGAGATCGACGTGGTCCCCGATTCCGATGACTCGTTGGTCGTCGCGGGCAACGTAGGCGTTACCGAAGGCCCAGGAGTGGCGCTCACACCAGTCCTGGTAGACGTCCTCTCGATTACGCCCTTCTGCGAGGTGCTCTTGCAGTTCAGTGACGGCGGATCTCAGCTCGCCGATCCTGACGGCAGCTGAAAATGCTTTGGCCAAGGTCTCCGGGCTCACCTGCTGCGCGAGTTGGGCAGCGAATCGACGGTTTTCCAGGGCGCTACCGATAGCATCGACGGCGTCATCGGAAGCGTCCAGTTGCGCCCCGAACCCATCCGTTCTGAGCACCAGGTACTGACCATCATCGTCTTGCTCAGATACGGATAGGGCCTGGGCGATGTGGCTCTTGAGTATGTGCAGGTCCTCTGACTTGAGCGTCATCTCACATTGCTCGCCTGTCCGCTTGTCGGTGCGGACAAGCTTCATAGACAGCTCAGTCGATGAGTTCCTGTGTGGGATGAAGAAGGGGATTGCCTCAATCAATACATACGACGTGTCCCTGACTGCTAGTCGACTTCCGTACGAGAGTGCTCCCGACGCGGCAGGGCGCCGATCGAAGAAAGTAGGCTCATCTCCATCCATACCGGCATGTTGGGCCACTGCATCACTCTCTGTCCCAACTTTCCTGAAAGTGGATCGTTTGTTCGATCGCGCTTGCGGCATCCCGAAGACGGGGTTAACTTCACGGACGCAACCGACGGCCTCACCGACCGCAACCTGGGCACGCTCTGTTTCCGGGCGTAGCAACACAGTCTGGGGTGTGGTGTTCTCGCGCGGTGCTCGCGGCCAGCTTCGTGACGGGGTGACGGGGTGGTCACCTGCAATGCGGCCAGTGCCCACCTTCTACTGGCTGGTCGGGCACGAACCTTATATGTCGTCGAAGCTGGGCTGACTCCATGGCTGGTCGGGAGGCGGCCCTTGAGCACCGAGGAGCTGGGTGATCTTCTCGGCTTCGTCGTTTGAGAGCTCGGAGAGCAGCCGTGTCGTCGTACCGAGGAGGGCGTCCAGTGGTACCTGGGTACGTGCGCCGCGGGCGCTGGCGATTCCGGAGCCGAACATGCATTGGAGAGTCTCGCCGGAGGGGATGCGGGCTTCGGCTTCGATGACTCCCTCGGCCTGTCCCAGTGCGTCGCTGATGCCGTCGAGTTGGGTGTCGTGGGAGATGTCGTCGCCGGGGCCGCCGTAGCCGACGTGGCGGTCCGTTACGACCATGCGGAGAGAGGTCAGCGGGATGCCGAAGCGGTCGGCCCTGTTCCTCACTTCGTCGAGGCGGGGCAGATCGTGTTCCTGGCCGGACGGGAGCTGGCGCTGGGACTGGGCGACCAGTACATGGAAGCGCGGGGTCTGCAGGATCAGCTGGCCGGCCTTCACTGCCCAGCGCCACGGGCTGATGTCCGCGTCTGCCACGCCGGGCACGATCATGCAGACGCGGCTGGTCCAGAGCCGGATCGCCTCATGCATGAGGTATTGAAGATTGCCGGTGCCTGCAGCCGGGGTGCGCAGCAAGATGGGGAGGCTGATCATGCGGACGACCCGGTTCCAGAACGCGGTGTCGGTGATGTCCTCGGATTCCAGCAGGTACATCAGGGCCGTCTCGTCGAGATGGCCGACGCCTCGCTGAGGTGCGGGGAAGTTGGCGAGCGTGGATCCGCCGCCCTGCCAGAGCGCGGCGAGGAAGGCTGACATCCGGTCGGCGACGTCGGTGGTCATCCGTGCGGTGAGGGCGTCGACGGCATCGCGGGTGGGAACGCGTTCTCCCGCACGGGCGGCTTCCGCCCCTTGGACGACTGTGTTCAGGAATGCTTCGGTCGCCGGTTTGTCGAGGGTGCCGCGGCCGCCTTCGAGGACGGAACGGGACACCAGATGGGGGATGCCGGGAGAGTCGTCGGCCGGCTGGAGTGCGCCGAGCGCGGAAGCGTCGAGGAGGAGCGCGGTGCTGCTGCCGGGTAGTGGGGGGAGATCTCCTTGTTGCCGGGTGGAGGACAGTTGACCGAGGGCGAGAAGCACCGGCCGGTCCGCGCGGGGAAGGCGCTGCAGGTCGTCCTCGAGTTCGCGCTGATCCGATGTGGTGCGCAGGTAGATGAACCGGCGGGGTGTGCGGGGTCTGCCGGGCCATTCCAGGACCATGTCGGGGACGTGGGTGTGGTTGAAGAACTCGGTCTTGGTGACGGTGGCGCCGGGGTCCATGCGGCGTAGGTGCCGAGCGACGATGTCCTTGATCCGGGTGAACATCATCCGGTCGTCGGGCTCGTCCATGGCCTGGGAGATCGACTGTTCGACGATGTTCACCACGAGCCCTCTCTGCGGGTGAGTTCGGCGGCGACGATGGCTGCCCAGTCCTTGAGCGGCAGGAGAGTTTCCTGCTTGTCCGAGAGGACGATCAGCCACAGGCGTGCGGCGACCGACTGGGCGAGTTCGCTGTCCAGGAGTTTGCGGGCTTCCTGGGTGTCGCTGGTGCCGAAAACGCGGCTGCTGTGCTGAAGGACTGCGGTCTCGACCTGGCCGGGTGAGTTGAGGGTGGACCAGGAGTTCGCCCGGAACGGTGCCCAGGTGATCCACATGAAGTGATCGCTGAGATGGTGCTGGGCCTGGGCGGCCACGTAGCACTTGGCGAGGAACTCGTCGAACTGCGTTCCCTGGTCGCTCGGCTGCGCGTAGTTCTTGACCTCTGCGCAGAACATGTCGTTCTGGTAGGGATCACCGCGCATGGCTCCCCCCAGATCGAAGGAGAAGGTCCGGCCTCCGTGCGGCCATTTCAGAGTCAGCCGACGGCCGCAGGACTCCGAGTCCGTGTTCGCGTACGCACCGAAGATGCGCATCGTGCCCTCGAGCCACTGCTTGGCTCTTCGAGCCCCCGAGAAGCCCTTCACTTGAGCGTCTTCACCAACCACCACAGGCGTAGCTTAGTGCGATCGGATGATCACGGTGTGCTCGAACGGGCTATTTCTCCCGCCACACTGAGAGGGGTTGGCTTCAGGAAGGGGCAGCTGCGGCCTTGGGAAGGGCAGCCGACGACGGCCGGGAGGCCGGAAGGAACTACTGCGAAAACGCCCTCCCTGATCGGCAAACACGAGACCGTGGCGGAGTGATCCTTCCTCCCGGCCTCCTGCGGACCGCTCCCCTGCACGGAGAGACGACCTCGTCGCTGATCTGCCGCATCGCGAGCCGCTACGGGATGGAAGCGAAGGTGTTGCGGGCGTGGTGGAAGTGGCGCAACTATCCGCCCGGGCACGAGGGCGGGGGTGCGCGGGCCGATGCCGAGGTCCTGCTGAACGCCGCCGGGCGGCAGCTCCTGGCAGGTTTGTGCGGCGTGGAGGAGGACGTGCTGGCGCGGGCGTTGCCGTCCTGGGCAAAAGGGGACGCCAACCTGCGCGCTGATGCTGGTGGTCCGGTGGGGGTGTGGCGAGTCGGTGGTGTGGTGGCCGGTCCGGTGGGGTTCGGTTGCCGGCTGTGCACGGCCCGGCGTACGGGGGCGGCCGTGCGGGTGGTGCGGTATGCGCCCCGGTGGGAGCGGGTGTGCGTGCGGCATGGGCGGTGGCTGCTGGACGCGGACGCCAATCAGCCGCTGGAGCACCTCGATCTGCGGAGCTTGCCGGAGGTGGTGGCGGCGCAGCGGCGGTGGGCCCGAGTGGCGCAGCGCGCTGTGCGGGCCGGAGCGGAGCCGGAGCGCGTGTTCGGGCTGGCTCAGGCGGTGGTGGCCCGGTGGTGGGAGCAGGCTTACGGCTGGGAGCGGGAGAAGATCTGGCCGCGGCGCCTGCATCAGGTCGCGGGCGGTGATGCCGGTGATGATTTGGAGCGGTGGCGGATCGTGGGGCGGGACGCGGTCGTCTTCCCGGAGGTGGTGGCGGTGGCCGACGCGCTGCTGGATCCGGCCATGGTCGAGCTGGTGTGGGCCGACAGCGGTGCCGGGCAGCCGCGGGTGCTGCCCGCCGACAAGTTGTTCTGCCGCCGGCTCGGTGAGCGGCTGGAGCGGGAATGGCTGGGGCCGCTGGCGGCGACGGACCACGGCGGGCCGCTCATCGCGTGGATGGGCAGCGTCATCCGTCTTCGCCGCGGCGCCGGCGGGCCGCCCGGATACGCGGATGATCCGTGGTGGCTGCGCCAGGAACACCAGAGCGCGACCATGGCCGGACAGCTGAGAGTGCTGGGCAAGGAGAAGAAGGCGCCCGGCTCGGGCAGGATGTGGCGGGCGTCGGTGCCGCCCGAACAGCGGGCCCAGATCAGAAGCCTCGTCGACGGCGCTCAGGAGCAGCTATCCAGCTGCGCGGGGCGCAAACCGGTTCGAGTGCGGACGTGTCCCAGCATCTCCTGCGCATCCTCAGTCACAGCGCCGCCCTGATCGACAAGGCCCTGCAGCACACTGTTGTGGCGGCCGTGAATGCCGGGGTGCCGCCGCAGGATGTGGCCCAGTGGGCGAAGCTGCCCCCCGGTCCTTTGGCCGACGCGCTCAAGGCGTACCAGGACGCGGGCGACGGATAGGTGCTGGCTCGTCGGGAAATGGGCGGCCCGCGCCAGGTCTTTTGGGCGCGCTGGCGTGTGGCCCGCTGCTACCGCATCACGTGGCGCCACGTGATCGAAATACGCAAATGGCTCCGGCGGGAAGCCGGGCCGGTTTGGCTAAGCGGGTGAGCGGCAAAAATGCGGCGGTCAGGCCTGGCGGCAGGCCAGGACCGGTGGACGTGAACATCAGGGCCGGGTTCGAAGCAGTCTTCCTCGACCCCATCGGGCAGGCAGTGCAACAGCGGTGGGCGGATGCCGCTCTCGCGGTCGCGTTCGAAAACCTTGATCCGGTGTCGGCGTTCCCGGTGGTCCCGGGACGACGGTGGGGGCCGGGTCTGTGGTGGTCGGCCATGACCAGGCGGCACGTGGCGGCCGGATCGAACGCGATGCGTATCCAGCTGATGGTCCTGGACCGGGCCCCGGACGTGACGGGTCTGGCGGGGCGGCCGGTGCGGCTGCTGTGGCGCAACTCCCGTGGGCTGGTGCGGTCCTGGGTGCCGCAGCTCTTCGCCCGGCACCGCGACGGCACTGCCCTGCTGGCCGACTGTCCCAGCCGCCCCGATGCCGGCGGTGAACGCGCCCTGGCTGCCGCCGAAGCGGTGGGCGCGGCGTGTGAGGAGATTGGCTGGGGCTACCGGCGCCTGGCGCCGCTGGACGAGGTGCCGGCAGCGAATCTGAAATGGCTGGCCGGCTACCGACACCCGCGGCATCGGGGAAGAACGGGGCTGCTGGAGGCGGTGGTGGACGAATTCGAGCGGCCGCGGCCGCTCGTTGAGGGGGTGGCAGCGGTCGGTGATCCGATCGAGGTGCTGCCCGTCGCATTCCACGCCCTGTGGGCGGGACTGCTGGTGGCGGCGATCGATGTGCCGCTGCACGAACGCGTCCTGGTCCAGGCCCCTGCGTCCGGGGGCGGACTCGGATTGTTGGGCGCAGGGAACAGCAGCAGAGACGGCCTCAGGGCTGGTGCGGGCATCCGGGAGGCTGGGTGAGCGGGGTGCGGCGCCGTCGGCCGGTGGTGGAGGTCGGGGCGCAGGTCCGTTTCGGCGGGGTGCGGTGGCAGGTCGTGGCCCTTTCCCGGCAGGGCTTCCACCTGGTCGATGAGGGTGGCGCGGACCAGGTGGTGCTCGCCGGGCACCTGTTCGCCGACCCGGGCTTCGCGATCCTGGGTGCGGAGCCAGTGCAGGCGGTGCCGCAGTGGGGGCTGTTCGAGACCGCCCCTGTGGCGGCGCGGGAGAAAGCGATGGCCTGGCTGCGGCACATCAGGGAGGTCGAGTGCGGCTTGCCTGGCGGACCGGACAGCGGCGGGGTGATGCGGGCCGAGTATGACCCGCAGAGGTGGACGCTGGCCGAGCGCGAACGCGCCAAAGCCGCTGAGCTGACGGCTCTGGGCTTTGGGCGGGTGTCGGACAGGACGGTGCAGAAGATGCGGCTGGCGTACCGCAAACAGGGGCTGTGGGGGCTGGTGGACCACCGTTCCACACGGGGGCGGAGCGGTGGCGGACGCCAGGACGAGCGGGTCGTGGCCGCGGTCAGGGAAGTACTGCGCGGGCAGCGGGGGCGCTCCAAGGGCACCGTGAAGGGGCTGATGCCCCTGGTCGCACGGCTCCTGGACGACCGGTACAAGGGTGCCGTGGGGATGCCGTCGCGGGCCACGTTCTACCGCCTCGTCCATGAGATCGCCCACCCGGCGGACCATCCGGCCACCCGGGTACGGACGGTGCCGGTCACCGACGACGGACGCGGATTTACCCCGACTGTGGCATTGCGGCCCGGGGAGCAGGTACAGATCGACACCACCCGCCTGGATGTCCTCGCACGGTTCGACGACGGCAGCGTGGGCCGGCCGGAACTGACGATCGCTGTAGATGTCGCCTCGAGGGCGATCCTGGCGGGGGTGCTGTGCCCGGCCGGAACGCAGGCGGTTGACGCCGCTCTGCTGCTGGCGGAGATGGCGGTGCCGCATCCGGCGCGGCCGGCCTGGGCCGATGCCCTGCGCTTCACACACAGCGCGGTCCTGCCGGCCGAGCGTCTGCTTTCTTTGGACGAACGTCTTCGCGGGGCAGCCGCCCGGCCGGTGGTGGTGCCCGAGACCGTGGTGGTGGACCGGGGGAAGGTGTTCCTGTCGAAGGCGTTCACGGGTGCCTGCGAAGCACTCGGGATCAGCGTGCAGGCCGCCCCGCCGTTCGCCCCTACAGCCAAAGGCATCGTGGAGCGGACCTTCGGGTCGATCAACACCCTGTTCTGCCAGCACCTGCCCGGCTACACCGGCTCCGACGTCACCCGCCGCGGCAAGGACGCGGCACGCGACGCCTGTTACAGCGTCGCCGAGCTGCAGGAGTTGCTGGATGAGTGGGTCATGCACTATCACCACCGCCCTCACCAGGGCCTGCGGCATCCCAGGCTGCCGAAGATCGCGCTGTCCCCGAACCAGATGTGGGCGGCCCTGGTCGCGGTCGCCGGATACGTGCCCGTGCCGCTGACCGGCAATGACTACCTGGAGCTGCTGCCTGTGCGGTGGCAGGCCATCACTGAGCTGGGCATCCGCCTGCACCACCGCACCTACGACCACGACCTGCTCGGCCCGCACCGCGGGCAGCCCTCCACCGTGGCAGGCCGCGGCGGGAAATGGGAGATCCACTACAACCCCCACGATGTCCGCCAAGTCTGGATCCGCCTGCCCGACGGCCAGCTCACCGAGATCCCGTGGATCCACCGGGACCACACCCACCAGCCATTCAACGACCGCATCTGGCAATACCTGCGCACCATCACCGGTCAGCGGGCCGGCCAGGACGCCGAACAGGCCGAAGCCGCTCTCGCCGAGGCCCTCGACGCTCTGATGCGCCGTGCCCGGGCAGGACAGGCCACCGCCCAGGAGCAGCACCTCCTCAACCGCACGACCACCGTCCGCACTCCCCCACCCCGCCGCTCCGAGAGCCGGTACCAGGCATTCCAACCGCAGCCGGGGGCCACGTGTGCGGGAGAGGACAGCCTCGACGGCCTCGACCAAGGCCAGCAAACAGAAGGCCTCGCGCAGGACGAGACGGTGGAGGGCCCGGCGGCGCCGGTGACCGGGTACGGGCTCTACGACGCCGAGGAAGAAGCTCTCAAGTGGTGACCGGCCCCCGCCCGGGAGCAGGAAGCAATCCTTTCACAGCGCACGGCAAGGACGCCCGAGCAGGGCTCGGTATCGCCCCAGACGGCGACGGGCCAACTGGCGCGGCATGGCCGGTGACGACCTGGCAGGGCTGGCAACACTTCGCCACCACCCCTCCCCCACAACCACCCGCGCCCGGAGACCCAGAACGAAGCACAGAAGAACGCCTCGCCTACCACTCCGCATTCGTCACGGTACGGACCCCGGCCATCGACACCCTCACCACGAACGTGCGCACGCTGATGATCCTGGGACAGCACCAGCAGACCACCGCACGGCCATCGTTGATCGTCACCGGGCCGGCAGCGGCCGGAAAGACCACCGCCCTCCTGCATACCGGACGCACCTGCCACCTCGCCCACACCCGACAGCACCCGCCATCGGACCGCAGCGTGCACGCATCGGTGCCCGTGGCGTATGTGCTGGTCCCGCCCGCAGCAAGTGCGAAAGCCCTCGCGACCGAGTTCGCCCGCTACCTCGGCATTCCCGTGACCGGCCGGATGACGCAGGCCCAGATCACCGACGCCGTCTGCCACACCTACAACCAAACCGGCGTGCGCCTGATCCTCATCGACGAGATCCACCGGCTCAACCCCCGCACCACCACCGGCGCGGAAACCGCCGATCTCCTCAAAGACCTCACCGAACGCATCCGAGCGACCTTCGTATACGCGGGCATCGATGTCACCACCACCGCCCTGTTCTCCGGGGTACGCGGAGCACAACTCGCCGGGCGAGCCTCCCTGGTGGAATGCGGAGCATTCCCCGCACGCCTCGGGAAACACGAACCCTTCCGCGAGCTCATCACGGGCGTGGAAGCAGCACTCGATCTACGGGCACACCAGCCGGGCACGCTCCCCCGCCACGCCGCCTACCTCCACCAGCGGACCGCAGGACGCATCGGGAGCCTGACCCGCCTCATCCGCCAAGCAGCCATCACCGCCATCATCGACGGCACCGAACGCATCACCAAAACCAGCCTCGAAGCGATCCGCTTGGACCACCTCGCCGAGACCCACCACCGCCCCACCCCGAACCGGCCCACCACACCCCACCGGTAACCCCCAAGCCGTCCGACGACGTCACGGCACACAACGCTTTGACCAGGGAAAACACACACCGACCTTTAGAAGACAGGACCACACGAGGGACACGGAGAATTCTCAACGAAAACGGGAGAACCCCACGCCAGCATGCCCACAGCCCAACAAGACCGCGCTCACACGGTCTCAACCAAACCGGGATACCCCCAGCACACAACAACGCCTGCACCTCAACTACACCCCCACGAAACGACAACTGGCAACGGCATTACCGGGTCCTCGCCGACCTCGTCGACGCCGACGGCCACCTCCCCTACATCGCACCCGGCGTACTGTTCGACGGCGACGACATCGGCACCTGGCGATGGCGGCAACAAGAACCAGGCACCTGGAAGCAGCTCCTACCCGAACAACGAGAACGGCTGACCGCACTCGGCATCAAGGCACCCGCTCCCGCTCCCTCCCCCACGGAGACGGCCCCAGCGGCGGCCGACGCGACGAAGAGCCCCAGCAAGGCCGGGAGCAAGGCTGAGGCGGCGTTCCAACGCGGCCTCGCGGCCCTGACGCAGTGGGTGGAGAAGGAGGGGAAGCGGCCCGTCCCGCGCAGCGCGGTCATCGAGGTCACGGTCGACGGCGAGACGGAGCCGGTGCCCGTACGACTGGGTGTATGGATCTCCAACACCCGAGCGAGGAGGGACCGGCTGAACACCGCCCAACTCGCCGCCCTGGCCGCACTGGGCATGGAATGGGCGGGCGCGGTGCCGGCCGTCGAGGCCGATCCGGCGGCGCAGCCGTTTCATGGCAGCGCCTGAGAAATCATGAAGACTCAGGATCTCGCTGCAGATGATGTACGTGTTCACTCTTCCTAGTCATCGAAGGATCAGCCCGGGACGCTTCACATGCGGATTAGATCGGGCCCTCACACTCGTCGATCCAGTGCGCGAGGAGGCTCAGGGCTGCGAGGCGTTCCAGTGCCTGTTGGGCGGTCATCTCGTCAGAGGCCATGTGGGTGGCAGTGTTGCGGACGGTCATGTTGAGGCCGGGCGCGTACTTGGCGAGGCCGTTCTGCATGGAGCTGACCGTGCGGTCGCCCGGGTCCCCGGGCCACCTCAGCACCGGGGTCTTGGCGTTGAAGACCTTCTCGTAGACGTTGGTGGCGTCCATGTTGGTCAGCCCGGTGCGGGTCTTGAGTTGGGAGGTGAGGGTCTCGGCGGCGCTTTGGACGGCGAGGCGGAAGTGGCCGTCGAGCCAGAGCTTGCGGGCGGCTCCCCAGATCGTCGGATGCATCGCCTCCACTCCGGTGGTCGGAGGGAGCTCGGCCTCCGCCTTGTCCGTCAGTGCCTCCAGACGGCCCAGAATCTGCTCCGCGGAGTCCAGCACGTCGCCCGGTTCGAGCAGCGGCTTCGGTGTGGTAACGGTCCTCCAGGCCGCGATCGGGTCCACGGGCTCGGGGAAACCGGCTACGCCTATGTACATCCGGGTCAGGCCGGTGGCTGCCGAGGCGCGGCCGGCTGCGCGCGCCACCCGGTCTGTGGCGGCCTGAAGCTCCTCGGGCGGCACCCCGTCCCGGGCGACCGCGGCTGGCAGGAAACCACGTCCGAAGCCGGCGTCCCTCGTCTCGGCGTGGAGCTCCATGAACGCCTTGAAGGCATCTTTGAACTCGCTCACAGCTGCGGCAATCTTGCGAAGGTACTCAGGGTTGCGGGAAGCGTCCATACCGCTGATCGTGTCACGCCCCTGAAGGTTATTGCCGGGATAGGGCCGCGACGCGGACGGATCCGGGTGCTGACCTCCGTCGATGCGAACCGAGCCGTGCCGCGTTCGAGGCGCGGTCCCGAGACAGCGGCGGCGCGGCGCCGCAGCGGGGGCGCCGCAGCAGGAGGCGGAGACGGCGGGACGGGCGCGGCGGCGGGACGGCGACGGAGGCCCCGCAGCGGCACGGCGGCGACCCGGCGGCGGCGCGGGCGGTGGGATCGGCGCCTACCTCGCAGTCACGACGCAGGCGCCAAGAACCAGGCCCGCAACAACGCCGCGACGGCGACGGCGGCGGGACAGCGGCAGGACCACGGAGGCAGCGACCCGGGCGCCTCAGCAGTGCGGTAGGCGAACGGCACGCCCGCAGCTGGGCAGCCGACCACGGCCACCTCTGCCCTCCGATCAAGATCGTCCGCGACGGCTTCCCTCTTGGCAAGTGGCTCGACAGCCAACGCCAACTCGCGAAGAAGCGGACCAGCCCCTCCCCGACCCAGCAGGTGCTCGCCACGATCGACCCGTGGTGGAACCCTCCCTGGCCCATCCTGTGGCAACGCGCCTACCACCACGCCCACACCCACCCCCGCCACCCAGTAGCCCGCCAATGGCTCCACAACCAGCAACGCGGCTGGCCACTCCTCCACCCCCACCAACAACACCTCCTCACCACAGCCAGCCTCCTCAGCATGTGAACGCCAGGCCGGTACGGACCCCGATTGCTCGCTCAACCAGCTGTGGGGGCAGAACTTGGTACCGATCTGGCCGAACATCCCCTGAGTGGCGCCCCGATGAGCGATACTGGTGGGCAGGTCCGGCGTGCCCGCAAGAGGACGCGCACGACCGACGAGAAAGAGAAAGGCGGCGCGGAAAAGGTTAGATGAACCGGCTTAAGGGCTTTATCAGCATTCTTTTTGTTAGCTACTGCATGTAGCCCACCCTGCCCAAAAAGCCGAAGAAAACCTCTCCCGCAAAGACCGCCGAACCACCCCTCCAAACCACCCCACAGGAACAGCGAACCCGCGCCCCAAGGGGTTAGCAGGCCTGCCGTAAAACACCACCGGACCGCCCTACGGCGGCGCCGGCCCTCGGCATGCCCTCACACCACGGCACCCCTGTGCCGCCTCTCCCCGTCCCAGCCGTCCCCGCACGGCTCGTTCAGGCATGAGGCGGCCCAGCCGTCGCGTGCTGGAAGGGCATCCACACGATGAACTCGTCCTCCCTCGCCCCCATCGCCGGCCTTCTGGCCGGACTCCCCGCCGTCCTCGCCGGCGCCCTGGGCGGCGCCCCCTGGTGGGCCGTCGGAGGCATCGTCATCGCGGCATACCTCGCCGTCCCCCTCACAAGTCTGATCCTCGAACACTCACGACAACGAAAAGGAACACTGGTCGATGAGAAATTCGCAGCCACTCTCGACCAGATAACAGACCCCGAAAAAAGAATCCAAGCCATCATCAGCTACCGGCAAGCCACAGCCCTCGCCGCGACTCCCCAGCCACCACCCGACCCGCCACCAGGAGCACTACCGCCCGCCAACCCCGACAGCACCAGCCAATCAGCGGCATCCGCATAGACAACAACGACGGGCGGGGCTCCGGCGGGGCGCGCCGCCCCCAGAACGGTCTGCGGAACATGCCTCCTTGGCTCAGAGTCGCAGGGGGTTCGACAAGGCCACAACGGCCCTCCGGCGCTGAGGGCCGGGCCGCACGCCCCGGATGACGTAGGCGCGCTGGTCCGCGTTACGCAGGCCGCTGTTCAGCTTGCCGCGCAGCAGGCCCAGGAAGAACACCACGACATACCAGCGGTCACTGAAACTGATCCCCGATCAACAAAGATGACACCACCTGTTCACCCCGCCCACTACCTGACAAACCCACAGATCAGGCCCCCACCGACCAAGATCCGCTCCCACACCCGCACCCACTGCGAAGCACCCGCACCACCGACCACACCAGCACACCAAACTGATAACCCCAGGTCACCCCACCAGCCACCAATCAGAAACACCGCTCCTGGACAGCCGCCCTCACTGAGCTGGGGGTGAACTGGGCGTGATCGAGGCACGCCCGACTATCCGTGGTGGGCGGCTGGTGCTTACTGCCTGTCTCGGGGTGGGAAGAATCCTTGGCGTTCCGAGCCGTCCACGCTGAATGCGTGGACGGTGGCACGCCCTCTGATGCTCGCTGGCGGTGTCGGGTTCTCAATCACGACGACCTGGCCCGGCGGATTCTCCAGGAGGTCGCGGTAGAAGTTCTCGGCGACGTCGGCGGTCATCAGCTCGGGACGGTCTTCGTGCGGGTCTTCGGGCCGACGGTAGGTGAGGACCGGAGTATCGAGCACGACGAAGCCCGGATGGATCAGGTCGTGGGCTGTGTTCCGACGCGCGAGTGATACGGCGAAGGCGGCGTGGAGGATGGACCGCATACCCCTGCCGCGGCTCTTTCGCGGTTGTCCGTCAACGGAGAGCTCGGCAGTCGTCGGGTCATAGCTGACGCGGTTGCCCCCCGGAACATGCCAGGCTTCCAAGGTCTCATGGATCATGCGTTCGAAGTCGGCGACGGCGGCGGCAGGGATGCCGTCGGGACGGGCAGCTGGCGGAGCAGGAGCCACGGTGGACAGCGATGCCTTGAGGTCCTCGAGCTGCTCGATCTGAGCGTGCAGGGCCAACTCGTTTTCGACCCGTGAGCGGGCGTTCAGTAGTTCGGTGGCGTCCGTGTCGACCGGCTGCATCCGTTGATCGAGTGCGCGGAGCTCCGCAGCGTTGTGCGTGAGCTCTTCGTGTCGGGCAGCGCGGGCCGATTCGATGTCCGCTGCCTGCTCTTCCAAGTCCTCGATCATGAGGAGCAGGTCGTTGAGCAGGTCGGTTGTCTTACGCATCTCCGCAGATACAGACGCTGCCAGCTGGGTGCTTTCGGCGAGGGGGTGCTCCGGGTGCTGGTGCTGGGGCTCGGCGCCGCAGAAGACGCAGGTCCCGGTCTGGAAGTAGCCCAAAAGGGTACCTGCTTCGCCGACCATCTGGAGCCGGGCCAAGTCTGACTCGTACTGCTCTTTCAGCAAAGCGAATCGTGCCAGCAGCTGCTGGACCTCGTCGCCCCGCTGCTGCGCCGCGAGGTCGGCCTCTTCCAGGCCCCGGCGGCTACGTAGGAGACTGGTGCGGACTTCAGCAAGTTCGACGGCGACGGCGGTCACCTCGCCGAGGGCCGCCTGCAGGCGGTCGAGTTGCTCCCGCAGTTGCGACTGGTTCGCCTCCATCGTGAGCTTTCCGCGGCTCTCATCGATCAGGTGGTCGATGACCGCGATCTTCCCCTTGCCGAACTGCTTCTCCAGATTACTGGGCGCCGTAGGACGCTCCGGCTCTTCCTCTCCGCTGAGGAGGAGTTTGAAGACCGACTTCTCCCTGGTCTCGTTCAGCGGATTCCGGGTGCCGAGTACCGGAGAGTGTTGGTCTGCCATGCGTGTGTCGTTGACGACGGCCAGGCGCGCGAGATCCCGAAAGTTCAGCGGCAGCACGTTGCCGCGGCCGCTCTGGAGGATCCGCTGGCCGTCGATCCCTAGGACGGTCAGCAGGTAGCGGGAGATGTTCTTCTTCGACTTGGCGTTGTGCTTTGACTTGAGAGTCTCGTCCGCTGTCTCCGTTGGCATCTCTCGGAGATCGTGGTTGAACACCTCGATGGTGTCGCCGCCGATGGCGCGGGACAGGGTGAGGCTGCGGCCGTCGCTCACCTGTAGACCGAGGAGAATGCGGGTGTAGCCGTCGTCCTCGGGGATGGACTTGAGTTCGCTGGCGCCCAGCATGTAGTCCACGGCCTCTTCGACGTAGGACTTGCCCGTGTCGGAGGCTCCGTAGATGACCGTCAAGCCGGGACTGAATTCCACTGCCGCCGAGGGCCTGTCCATGCCGAGGAAGGTCAGGTGGACGAGCGTCAGTCTGATCACAGGACGTCCTCTCCCAGGTCGCCGGGGCTCACGTGTATACGGTCAAACCAGCGCTGGGTGATCTGCTTCATGCCCTCGCGGACATCCGTTCCTTCATGCATGTAGGTGCTGGTGAGCCAGTCGGCCCGCTCGATGAGCTGGCCGACGTAGGGGGCTTCCAGGGCGCTGAGGAAGCTCGCTGCCTCGTCTGTGGCCCCGTACATGAAGCCGTGGTCGGTGGTCTTCATGTCGGCGAGGCCGGCGCGCAGCAGGACCATGAGGCCCTGCTCAATGAGGCGCCGGCGCAGGCCGAGCTCACCGGGGTTGGCGGGTAGGTCGGGGTGGAGGCTGGCAGGGCCGTGGTCGAGGTCGCCGCTGTGGAGCATGGCGTGGTCCAGGTAGACGAGCTGGGCGACGTCCAAGCGGCGGGGGAAGGTCTCTGACAGGAGGACCAGAGCGCGCATCCCGGCCTCCACGGGGCCGTTGAGGGGGGTCACGAGGTCTCCTCCTTGCACCAGGTCAGCCGGTCGTCGTTGGCAAGGCGATGGCACATGCCCTTGAGGTCAATGACTTTCACCACGGGGGCGAGGATGTTCGCCGGGTTCGGCTGGTGCGCGACGGCCGCGTCGAGAACGGCTTCGAGCCGCGCGTAGCCGCTGGCGTGGTCTCGGTCTTCGATCTCGATCACGGCGTCGTATAGGTCGGTCTCGATCGCGGTGTAGGTCGCTTCCGGGACGCTCTCCTGCGCGAAGCGCCAGAGCGACTCGGCGTGGAAGAAGGCGGCGCGCTGACGGAAAAGGTGGCCACGGACCTTCGCATGGTCGCGGGCCTCTTGCAGCGTCTCCAGAGCGAGGCCGTGTTTAGCGTTGTAGGCGTCCAGCAGCTTGCGGACGTAGACAGCTTCATGGGGTGCCTGGTCTGGTGGGGCCGGGTCGGCGGCGGGGCGCTCCTTGAGCTGCTTCGGGAAGCGTCTTACGTGGTGGGGGGTCGCGGCGTGCAGATCGAGAATCTCGTCTAGGTCTCCGGCTTCGAACATCGAGAAGTCCGTCGCCCGCGCCAGCTCACCCACAGCGGTGCGCATCTCGGGGGTGAGCTTCTTTCCAAGCTTGGAGTCCTTGTCGTCCCACGCCGCGAAGAACTCGTCCCTCAGCTGGGGCGGGTTGAGCAGAAGCCGCTCCAGTCCAGTGCCGATCCTAGGCGCGACGAAGACGTAGCGCGTGGGCAGCTCGTACGTACCGAGGATCTTCGCGACGAAGATCTTGACCATCTCCGGAAAGGCATCCGCCTGCCCAAGCGCCTTGGCGTAGTGCTTGCACTGGTAGCAGTGCCATTCGCCCGCGGTGCCCTGCGCAGAGAGGCAGGCCGCGACGTCCGCTCCGCGGTCGCCGGCCCCGCCCATCCTTTGCACCCGGACGTAGGGACGCCCGGCCCACGTACCGAACTGGTGGACCCACTCGACGGTGAAGTCCTCCCACTCGTCCTCGTTGTAGATGTACTTCAGGTACACCTGAGGCGTGGGCAATGGAGCGCTATGGGTCGGCGGGGCAACCACGACGACCTCCGGCGACTTGGGCTCCGGAAAGCCCTCGAATACCGGCCGGGCTCCATCTCTCCCCGGCTCAAGCCCTCCTGCCACAGCCCACCCCCGCCCCCACGCGCAATCACTGACCGTAGTGATATCACCCCACACGGTCCGCCAGGAAGGCAGCCGGGCAGCCTCACCCCTTGAAGCTGGTAGTCGATCACCCGCGGCGGCAGCCGGCCGGCCCCGAACCCGGGGTCGTCGTGGTCGTGGCCGTAGACCCGGCCGCGCAGCAGCTGCTCGTCATCGAAGAGCGGCGTCCCCGGTGTCACCACCGGCGGCACCGCCTTCATCGTGTCCGCGCGCGTATTGCGTCCAGATCGCCGCGCAGCTCGGCGGTGAAACTTGCATACGCAGGCGGGATGAGGTGACCATACGCCAGCGCGAGGGCGTTCTCCCAGACGCCGAGCGCCTCCGCGTCGTGCCCGGAGTCCGCCAGCAGCAGGCCGAGGTGACGGAGGACCCGGGCGAGGTCGAAGCCATGGCGCTCGGGGGCCGCCTGCCACGCAGCCTCGTACAGCCGTACGGCGCGGACGGCCATCACGAGGCCCGCCTTGTGCCGGCCGGTCGCCACCAGGCAGACGGCTTGGAGCGACACGCACTTCGCGAGGTCGGCGCGGTGGATCTCGGGCGTGTCAGTGTGGAGGGGGTCGAGAAGCTGGACGCCTTCCCCGGCTGCCGCCAGCGCCTCGTTCGGGCGGCCCGCTTCCAGGAGGAGGTGGCTGAGGTTGGACAGGACATTCGCGAGGTCACGGGCGTGGGCGTCCGGGTTGGTCCGGTGCAGGCGGCGGCGGACGGCGACGGACTCGGCCGTCGTGTCCAGCCCTTCGGCGTGCAGTCCCGCTTCGTTCAGGCTCACGCCCAGGTCCATCAGAGCAGCCGCGAGGCCCGGTTCGTAGGCGACCGGGTCGACGCGGGCCAGGGCGCGCAGGGACTCCACCGCTTGCCGGGCGGCCTTCAGTGACATCTCCTGCTCGCCCAGGGCGGCGAGCGACGCGGCGAGGGTGACGAGGCCGGAGACGAGATGGGGCTCGTGCGCCGCCATGTTTCCTTCGGCGAGCGCGAGCCGGAGGGAGGTGGACTCGCGGGTGGCGGCGAGGCCCTCGTCCCAGCGGCGGTGGTTGTTGAGGTGGCCGCCGAGGGCCTGCAGGGCGGCGGCCAGCCCCTGCGTGTGGCTGGGGTCGGCGGCGGCGAGCCGGCGCCAGCGGGCCGTCGCGCTCTCGCTTGCGACCAGGGCCTCCCGGTGCCGGCCGACCGCCGCGAGCCGCCTGGCGAGGTCGGAGAGGAGTCCGGCGTACTGCGGCTCGTGGCGCGCCGGGGCGGCCTCGGTGAGCGGCTGCAGAAGGGCGGCGGCTTCCTCGGTGGCGCGCAGGGCCTCGGACGGGCGCCCGTTGTGGGTGAGGCAGTCCCCGAGCCGGCCGAGGGAGGCGGCGAGCTCCGGGACGTCGTCGAGCTCCCGGGCGGCGTCGACGCTCCGCCGGGCGGCGTTGAGGGCCTCGTCGTCAAGTCCGGCGTTCAGCAGGCGGGTGCTCAGGTGGTAGTAGCCGGCGGCGCGGGCGCGGGGGCTGCCGTCCCGGGCGAGGAGTTCGGCGACCACCCGCCGGGTCAGGGCCGCCATCCCGGCGTTCAGCTCGACATGGCCGCCGGCGGGGAACTCGTCCTCGATGGCGGCCAGCAGCGCGAGGGGGATGTCGTCCAGGGCGGCGAGCGCGCTGAGGGCGGCGCTGCCGGCGGCGAGCGCGAGGCGCGGGGCGTAAGCAAGGCGCGGGTAGAGGTGCCGGGGCCCGACGTGCGGCCAGCGTTGCGCGGCTGCGGCAAGGAAGGTGACCGCCCGCCCGGCGTGCGGTCCGAGCAGGCGGGCGGTGATCTCGGGGGCCCACGCCATGGCGGGGTAGTCGGCGTCGTGCCCCGGGAGCGTGAGGGCGAGGAAGTCCTCGGCGAGCCGGTCGGGGTAGAGCGGCTCCAGGACCGTGCCGCGTCCCGGCTCGGCGGCCGGGTAGCAGTAGGCGTGGTCGTCGAGGACCCGGCCGGGGGAGTGGCCGGTCCCGAGCCCGGCCACCACGGCCGACGCCGTGGGCCGGTCGAGCGTGCCGGTGAGCGCGGCGGCAAAGACGGCCCGGTTCATGGCCGGCGGCGGCGTGGCGTGCGGTCCGCCTCTGGCGTGCAGGGTGGCCCAGTGCAGGTGCTCCCGGTCGAGCAGGTACACGGTGAGCCCGGCCAAGTCGGTGGGCGGGCGGCGGCCCGAGGCGGTGGCGTCGACGTCGACGAGCGCGGCCATGTGCAGGGCGAGCGTCAGCCCGTACGGGGGCGGAGGAGGGCCGGGCGCGGGCGGCAGCCCGTACCGTTCGGCGAAGGCGGCGCGCGCGGCCCCGTACATCCTGGCGGTGTCGGGGAGTTCGGCGAGGAGCCGGCTAGAAGTGGCGGCCTCGATGTTGCGGAAAGCGGAGCGGACGGCGGGCCACGCGTCGGCGGTACGGGCGAGCAGCAACACCCGGGTGCGTACGCCCGGCCGGTGCAGCACCGCGTTTCTCAGGAGCCAGGTGAGGTGGGTGAGGGGCCAGCGGTCGGCGTAGTCGACGACGAGGAGCACCCCGGCGTGCCCGTCGACCGTCACGTCCTCGCTGCCGGGCGGCGGTTGCACCGAACCGGGGCCGTGGACCGCAGTGATCACCCGCCAGCCGGTCCCTTGGGTCTCCTCGGCGAACCGGGCTGCGAGCCGGGTCTTGCCCTGCCCGCCGGGCGCGTGCGTCCAGCGGACGGCGAGTCGGGGCCCTTCGTCGCGCCAGGCACGTAACTCGGCCAGCTCCGCCTCCCGGCCGGTGAACGGCACCACCTCGAAGCGGGCGTTCAGCATCCGGCTCGGCAGCTCCCGCAGCCAGTCGGGGTCGGCAGCCGGGGCGGGCCGCCAGTTGTGGAGCAGATAGACGGGCGTCCCGTCGCCGAAGACGTGGAGATCTGCCCCGATCACCCCGTACGCGAATCCGGCGTGGGCCGTGACATGTTGTTCGGTGCTCACGCCTCCTGCTGCCCCTGGTGGATCACGATGCTGCCGTTCTGGACGCCGAACACCCGTCCCTGGTCGCGCGCGGTGTTGTACTGGACGGAGTGGGGCGCGCCGCCCTCCGCCGGGAGCAGGGCACGCAACTCCTCGGCGTACTCCGGGTGCGCGGCGAGCAGGGTGCGCAGTTTCAGCGCCCAGCCGGGCGCGAGCGCCTGTCGTGCGGCGTCGGCCGACTCGGCGTCCGCGGCCGTCGCGACGAGCGCGGCGTCCTCGTCGAGCCGGCCCTCGACCTCCGCGCCCTGGCGCCGGAACAACCGCACCACGCCGTCCCGGGTGGTCTGCCAGGCGTCGGTGGCCATGGCGGCGACGACGGCCGCGCCGCCGCTCGCGGCCAGGGTGACGATCTGCTCCTCCAACACGCTGCCTCCTCAGGGGCCGTGCCCGTGGCCGGGCCGGTGTGCGCTCCCCTCCGTTCTACCCCGGCGCGTGGCCCCGCGAGGCCGGAACCGACGCGTCAGCTCCGTCAGCGCCAGAAGTGGTCGAGCCAGCCGCCACAGCCGTACTGGACGCCGCGGTGCGGGCGGAGGGCGCCGGCCACGGGGCCGGGGCGGGAGTGGGAGAAGGTCCTGCCGCGGCTGCGGGCCGTCACCCGCGGCCGGCTCGTCGTCCCCGGCGACCCGGCTGGCGACCGAGCCCGGATCGCCGCCGCCACCGAACGGGCGGAGCGCCGGCTCATGCACCTAGCCGATCCGGACCGCTGGGCGCCGGCGACAAGCCGATCGCCGGGCGCACCGCGCACCTTCCTGTCGGCGAGGCGTGCACTCACGTGCGCGAGGCGCTGCTGCGGCACGCGGCCGGGCGCGGCCCCACCACCGGCCGCAGGGGCACCCCGCGGTCCGACGCGCTCGGCACCCCGAACCGGACTATTCACGGCGAGAAAGCGAACGTGACGGCGTTCGTGGTGCGCCGGTTCGTCGACCGCGGCCTCCTGGTCGACCTGAGCGCGAACCCGGACGGGACTCTGCACCACCCCGACCAGGTCGCGGAGGTCTGCCGCCGCGACCTGGCGGACCTGGTCGCCGCCGACACCCCGCTCGGACCCGAGCAGGCCGCCGCCCGGCTCCGGGTTCGACGTGCCGACTTCGACCACATGGTCCGGCTCGGATGGGTCCGCTCCCCGCAGTCGATCGAGGTCCGCTTCGGTACCAGCCGGGCCGGGGCCGTCGACGTCGCGCTCTACACCACGGCGTCCGTCGACGCGGTCGTCCCCGCCCACCCCGAGGTCGACTGGGAGCAGCTGCGCGCGGTGGAGAAGGGCCGGCGCTCCCCGCTCGCCTCGCTACGCCCGGAACCGGCGCCCGCGTAGGTCCGCTGCGGGTACAGCCCTCCGCACCCGGGCCCGTGGTCGCACCGGGTGCGGAGGGTGGTCACACGGCCTGGGGGCGCGCGGCCTCCAGGCGGTCCAGGCGTTCGTAGAGGGCGCGGACGAGGCGGGCGCGGTTCTAGACGCAGCGCACGGTGCCCTCCAGCGTCGCGGACAGCCGGCCTTCTGCCTCGCGCAGGACGACGTCGGCGAGCGCCTTGGGTCCGCTGTCCTTGGGTAGCTGGTCGGCGTGGCGGCGGATGTCGGCGGCGACGGCGCGGGCGTGGCCGGTGAGCTGGAGGGCGATCTGCTCCAGGTCGCGGGTGGTGAGGGTGTCCGCGCCGGTCCAGGCGAGGACGGCTTTGACGAGGCTCTCGTACGGTTCGCGGTCGAGCGGGAGGCCGGCTTCGATCAGACCGTCGGGGTCGTACAGGACCGTGTGGATGCTGCTGCGCATGGCGGGCCTCGCTGCCAAGAGCGTCGTGTGCGGGTGGCCGGCGGTCACCGCTCGGGGTCCTCGCCGTCGGCCCCGTCGTCCTGCTCCTCGGTCCGCTGGGCGAGGAACCGGGCGAAGCCGCGGTCCGCGCGGGCGAGCAGGGCGGTGAGGGGGCGCCGTGGGCGGGCGGCTGGAGGCCGCGGCCCTCCGGGGCCGGGGCGGTGGAGTCGGTGTGTGCGCGCAAGGGGGCCCCGCCTCTCCGGCTGGTGGTCCGTCGGTGCCGTCGACGCTACGCACCTGTGGTCCGCACGCTCAACGAAGTTGCGGAGAATTGCGGGACTTCACTCCAGGGCGTCGATCGCGGCCCGGATGAGGGCGCGGGCGGCGTCGCCGTAGACGGCCATCGACGCGAGGCCGGCGAACGCCTTGGCGTAGTCGGCGACCTCGCGCGGCTGCGTCACCTTGATCTCCGCCGTCAGCGTCTCCACCACGGCCATGGTGTCGTCGTGGACGTAGAACGCCTCCAGCGGCCACACGGTGCGCTGCGCGGTGAACGGGATGATCCCGAGCGAGACGGAGGCGAGCGGCATCACGGCCAGGAGGTGGCGCAGCTGCCCGCGCATCGCGTCGGGGTCGGCGGTTCGGTAGCGCAGGACGGATTCCTCGAGGAGGACGACGTAGAGGTGGCCGCCCTCGTAGAGGAACCGGGAGCGGGCGACACGGGCGGCGACGTCGTCGGGGGTGCCCTGGAAGCGGGTGATCTGCTCCATCAGGGCCGTCGCGAACGCCGGCGTCTGGAGGAACCCGGGCGGGACGTTGGAGACGTAGACCCGGCAGACGCGGGTGCGCTCGTGCAGGGTGTTCCAGTCCTGCTGGACCTTGCGCATCCCGTCTTTGTGCAGGCGGCGCCACTCCAGGTACATCGAGTCGACCGCACTGGCGCACACTCGATGAAAGTGTGGTTCAGCCCGACGTCACCGGCGCGTCGTGGGCCCGCTGGGGATCAGCCCGGACGAACCGCCTTGTTCGGCGTCTCCACGAGCCTCAGCATCTGGTGATTACGAGACGGATACGGCTCCTTTGCCCTCTTCCTGGCTTGGCGCCTGTTCTGGGAGCGGATCACCGCACGCGCTGTGTGTGACTCCGTTGTCGAGCAGCAGGCGGTGGGCAGTGTCTGTCAGGGCGGTTTCGCGGTGGGTGACCACCAGCAGTGCGCAGTGCTGTCCGATGTCGTGGAGGGCCGTGATCACGGATTCCTCGGAGGTTGGGTCCAAGTGGGCGGTTGGTTCGTCGAGAAGGAGAAGCGCGGGGCGTGCCGCGAGGGCGCGGGCGATGGCGATGCGCTGCCGTTGTCCTCCGGACAGGGCCGTGCCGTGTTCCCCGACCATGGTGTCCAGGGCGTCGGGCAGTGCGCGGACGTGGGTGGCCAGCCCGGTGAGTTCGAGGACGGCCCACAGTTCCTCGTCGGTGGCCTCGGGTGCGGCGTAGGCGAGGTTGTCGCGGATGGAGCCGTGCAGGAGGGGGCTGTGCTGTTCTACCAGGCCGACCGAGCGTCGGTACGAGGAGGCGGGCAACCATGAGATGTCGTTGCCGTGGAAGAGGATGCGTCCGCTGTCCGGTGTGTAAAGGCCGGCGGCGAGGTTGAGCACGGTCGTCTTGCCCGATCCGGAGGCGCCCAGCAGTGTGGTGACTCCGCGGGGCGGCAGTTGGAAGCTAGCTCCCCGCAGTTCGGCGCGTTCCCTGTTATGGCTGTACCAGACGTTCTGGAACTCCAGTGCGGGTGTGCCGGGTGTGGGGGTGGGGGTGCTGTTCGTGGTGCCAATTGGTGCCGACCGCGTGTGGGGGCTGGTGTTGGCTTCCTGCGGCTGGGCGAGGGTTTCGGCGACGCGGGTGGCAGCGCCGCTGGCCTGTTGCAGCAAGGCGGCGGCGCTGACGAGGGCGGTGAGGGGAACGGAGAGGTAGTTGAGGTAGAGCAGGAAGGCCGCCAGGTCGGCGATCGAGGCAGTGCCTTGAGCGCTGCGGACTGCCCCGACCACGACCGTGGCGGTCAGTGCGGTATGGAGGGCGAGTTCGCTGGCCGGCATGACAACCGCGTTCAGCCGTGCGATGCGCAGCCCGGCGGCGTGAGCTTGGCGGGCATGGGAAGTAATGCGGTCGGTCTCGCGCTGGGTGGCGCCGCTCATGCGCACGGTACGGATCGCACTGAGCGCGCGCTCCAGGTCGGCGCTCATCTGGCCGAGTACCTGCTGGTTGGCCTCGGCGGCCGGGCGCATGCGGTGCAGGGCGGGCAGCACCGTGAGGGCGATCGCCGCGACGACGGCCAAGGCGGTCGTCAGCAGCCACAGGTCGAGCCATGCCATCAGGGCCAGGGTGCCCAGGAGGCCGATGACTCCCGTCACGGCGTCGGTGCAGCCCGTGGCGAGGGCGGTGCGTAGCGCCGTGGTGTCGCTGCTGGTGCGGGAGAGGAGATCACCCAGGCGGTGATGTTGGTAGTCGCGGACCGGCAGGCGCAGGAGGTGGCCGATGAGGGTGGAGCGGAGCTGCAGGATGATGTTCTCACCGGTTCGTCCCAGCATGTATCCGTTGCAGGCTTGCAGGAGGGCCTGGGCTGTGACGAGGGCGGCCAGGGCGCCGAAGGCGTGCCAGGGCAGTGGACCGTGGCGCCCGGCTGCGTTGACGGTGTGGCTGACCAGCAGCGGCTGGGCCAGGCCGGCGGCCAGGGCGCAGAGCGTCAGCACCACGCCTAGGGCGAGGGTTGCGCGGTGGCCGCGGGTCAGCCGGGCCAGCATGCGAAGTCCGGGCATGCCGGCAGCTACGACGTCGTTCACGCCCTGGTCTGCGGTAGGCGGGGTGCGACCGTGATGATCGTGCGGTAGTGGTCAGCGGGATGCGGCTCGTCCACGGGGCGCCCCTCGGCCTCCACCCAGGCGTGGGCGGCGAACGGCTGGGTGCGTACTCCGGTGCACCACGTGGGCCAGGCGCCACGCACCCGGCACAGCAGCGCGGTGGCGAGCGAGCGTTGCAGGCAGCCCTCGCCCGCACAGGAGACGCTCAGCGCGACCACACTGGCGCGGGCCCGGCGTGCCTCATCGAAGGTGGCGGGGCGCGCGCCGTGGCTGATGAGGGTGAGCAAGGCACGGATGCGGCGCGGCGGCTGTTTGGCCAGCAGCCAGGCGAGGGCGATGGCGACGCGCACCGGGGGCCTGCGCCAGAGAGCGGGCCGGATCTCGGCGGGCAGGGTGGTGGGGACGCTCATGCCGCAGCACCTGGGAGCGTGCGGGCGGCCGGGTGGTGGGCCGGGCCGTCGGTGCTCTCTTCGTGGGCTGTTTCTGTGCCGGCCTCAGCCAGCCCTTGTTCCGTAAGCCCCTTGATGAAGGCCGCGATGTCCGCGCTGACGCGCTCGACGCCGCTGTCTGTCCCTTCGGACAGGCGCCGGGCGAGTTCGTGAGGAGGTGTTCCCTCCAGCAGGGCGGTCAGGACGGTGGCTCCGGTGGCGTTGAGTTCGAAGAACCTGCCTGTGGTCTCCTCCAGGAGCGCCATGCCGTTGTCGGTGACGGCGGTGGAGACATGCGGCTTCAGTCGTACGGTCACGCGTATTCCTCGGTGTCGGACGGGTCAGTGGACAGTGGCTGCGGGGCGCGATGCAGCAGCCAGTGCTCGCAGGCGAGGGAGTCCTCCAGTGGCACGGAGGTGTGCGGCGTCGGCATGAGCAGCGCGTTGCGCAGGGCTGCTGTGTCGATCAGCCCGCGCGCGCCCAGTTCGGAGCGGTCCACGAGGTCGGCGAGCGTGCTGCGGTGGGCGCGAAGACCGTCGTAGAAGTCGGTGTCCGTGCTCCCCTTGGTGGTCCTGGCCAGCAGTTCATCCGGGACGACGCTTCGCATGGCGGTGGTGAGCACCTGTTTGTAGGCGTAGGGGGTTCCCCGGTGCTCTGGGCGGACCGCCAGGCATGCTTCGAGGACCTTGTCGTCCAGGAACGGCAGAGCGATCCACGGGGTGGTCAGTTCCTGGCGCATCAGCCGGTAGACCTGCGCTGCCGACCGCACGCGGTGCAGGGTGTGGTGCTGCCCCCGGTCAGGGGCGAGGGGCTCGGCGCGGTCGGCCGCTTCCTTCAGCAGACCGGCAACGAGCGCTTCGGCCTCCGGGCTGGCCCAGGGCGCCAACCGGATCGGCTGCCCCCAGCCGAACGGTGGGCTCGCCTGTTCAGGGGCCCGCAGCAACCGTGCCTCATCAGCAAGCCATCTCCCGTACGGGCGGCTGTCGGTGAGCGCCCGAAGCGTGGACCCCAGAGGCCAGCGTCTGCGCGAGCGGTGGCCGCGCAGATGCCGGACGGCCTGGGCAGGATGACGGCGCACGAGCCCATGCAGGTACCCGAGGGTCGCCTGGAGCACCTCGTCACCGCCGTGCCCGGCCAGGTGCAGGCTGATGCCGTGACGGGTGTATTCGGCTGCGCCGGTGTTCAAGACTGCCCTGCCACGCAGCAGTGGTGAGGGAGCGTCTGCTAGGAGTGGGGCGCACCCGGCGGCGGCGTACTGGGCGGGCACATGGCTGCCTGCGAGATGGAGCGCTGGTCCACCCTGGTGCGGCAGTCGTTCCCGGGCGCGTGTGGCCCAGACCAGATCGTCGTTGGCGGCATCGGTGTACTGGACAGTCAATGTCGCAAGGGGGCCGGACGCGGCGGCGAGGAACGCCAGTGACGTGGAGTCCAGCCCGCCGGACAGGTCGCAGCCAGGGGTGCGGCCGTGACGTTTCTCGGCGCGCAGGCGGGCGTCGACCGCAGCGGAGAGAGCTTCGCCCACCGCGAGCGCTCCCCGCCGCAGAGGACCTTCGGCTGCCGAGGCCTGCCACCAGGGCCGCAAGCGCGGGCGGCCCATAGGGTCGACGGTGATCGCACTGCCGTTCGGCACTGCGACGACCCCGTCCCAGCAGGACAGCTCATCCAGCGGCGCGGGGACTTCACCGACAATCAGTCGCGCGGCCAAGGCCCGCGTGTCCAGGGAGGCGCTGGTGAGCCGGGCCAGCACATCGCCGCGGTCGGCGACGACGGTCATGCCGTGGTGCCGGGCCTGGTAGAGCCTGCGCAGCCCCGACGCGGTCCCCTGCACCCGGCTTCTGCCGTGCGCGGAGAGGGCCAGATGGAAACTGCCGCGGAAGCAGCTCGCGAGCGTGTCCAGCTCGTTGAGGTCCGGCACGTCACGGACCCGCGCAAGACGGGCCAGCAGTGGTGCGCAGGTGCCTTGCTGCGTACCTGTGCCCCTGGCGCCCGTCGCGCCGGAGACACAGGTGCCGACCTCCGCTGTCCGGCCCAGAACCGCGAGCCGCACAGTACCCGCGGTGAAGATCCGCACCCACGTGGCCGGAAGCCGACCCACAAGCCACGGGTGACCCGAGGCATGGGCGGCGATCATCACGCCAGCGCCCCCCAGCTCCTCCAGGACCCCCCGAGAGGAAGGACAGTCCGGCAAGGCGACAAACCAATACACAAAGCCCTCGAAGGGTGGGGGGAGCGGACGAGCAGGTCAGTGCGGAGCAGCCCCTACAGGAAGCGGCCGACCCCGGCTTCGCGGTACTGCCCGGAGCCGCCTCGGGTCACCTCGGCGAAAGCACCGGCCTCCGTGAACATCGGCGGCTCATACGACCCGGCCACCGGCTCCCCAGCCTTCTCCTCCACATGGACCTGCTCGATCTCGTGCTGCATCTCTGCCTCCAGCAGTAAGAACCCGACCACTACGGTCGGTACTCCAAGTACTACCAGGAGTGACAACCTCAGTGCGTCGCCCCCAAGAGTGGTTTGACCACCTCCCCCACTGCTCGTCGGCTGCTTCCTTGCGGGCGACGTCGTCGGCGTGACAGCCGCACACGGCCGCGTCCCCGGCGCTCCAGGCCGTCCGGTGCGCGGTGGTCTCCTCCCAGCGCTGGTCGGTGAACTTCCTTCCGCACCGCTTGCAGACGGGGCGCTGCGCCTCCCGCTCAGCGGCACGGCGCCGCTTGTCCTCCGCTTCGGCGCGGGCCTCCCGCTCGCGGAAGAGGGCATCGCCGTCGGGGTTATCGAGCGCGGCCAGTCAGCGTCTGCTCGCCCGTCCGCCCCAGCCGCCGCCACACCGCCGTGTCCGCGCCGTGTCAACTCCGCGACGTTCCCACCCGCCTGAGCGAGGAACTCCCACAACGCGTCACTCAGCGTAAACCCGTCCTGCCGCGGCCGTGCCTCGACGAGTCCCCGGCGTCCATCGGCCAGCCACCGCCACACCGTCCGCTCCGACACCCCCTGCCAGCTCCGCCGCGATCCGCACATGCAGCGCAGTCAGCGTCCCCTCCTCATCCACCGCGAGAAGCCGCCGTACCACCACACCCCGCGCCAACGCCCCCCCCCCGGCCGGCACAGCCCCAGCCGATCCCGCCCCGCCCTCGGCCCACATCCGCCGTCCCGTGAACCGTCATACAGCCCAGCCCACCCGACCCCGCCCGCCCCTCACATAGGAACAGCTAAACCCATGACAGCCAGCAACCAGACCTGCTAGCCACCCCACAACAGCCGCTTGGTCACCCCATGACAGCGACCACAACCCCGCACCACACCCACTACCAGAACATCCGCATCACGATCCCGCTGACGCCCACCCACTGCCACCCCACCACCCACTCACAGCAGGTACCGTCTGCGGGGCGGCGGTGGTCATGGTCGCCGCCGAGCGCGTACACAGCGGTGCCCACTACCCCTCCAACGTGGCCGCGGGAGGAGTGATCGGACTGGGCGCGGCAGCTCTCGTACTCGGCGCACCGCGCGTGGTGAGACGGCACGTCTGACCGGCGGTGACCGCGTAACGCGCCCGGACAGCCGCTGAGCATGAGACAGCAGGATTGACGCCTCCCCTCGTCAACGCCCCCGCTGCTGCCATGTTCCTCCCGGCCGTCACCAGCCGCCCCTGCCGCTCGTCCCAAAGCGGCAGCCACACCCCACGCTCCGGCGCGAGTTGGCCGCTTTGGTTCAAAAGGTTGACAGTCCTCAACGCGCCTGGCTTCATGAACAGCGCGCAATTTTGGGAGCGCTCCCAACGCTGTTCCGTGCTTCTTGTTCTGGCCGTGCGACAGAAAGGGACATCGTGGGACTGCCATCAAGACGCGGCCGCAGCCGGCCATTGCGGCGCATCCAGGTGGTACTCGCTGCGGCGCTGACCACAGGACTACTGTTCGCGAGCGGCCCAGCGCTGGGGGCAGAGGAGCGCCCGGTTCTCGCGCGCAGCGAGGCGGCCGTCGCCGCACCCGGCGACGACTGGCTGCACACCAAGGGCAACAAGATCGTTGACGCGAACGGCGACGAGGTCTGGCTCACCGGCACCAACTGGTTCGGCTTCAACGCCGGCGAACGGGTCTTCCACGGACTGTGGTCCGGCAACATCACCGACATCACCAAGTCGATGGCATCCAGGGGCATCAACATCGTCCGGGTGCCCATCTCCACCCAGCTCCTCCTGGAGTGGAAGGACGGCAAGGCCGCCGTCCCGAGCGGCGTCAACGCCTATGCCAACCCCGAGATCGCGGGCAAGACCTCCCTGGAGGTCTTCGACCACTGGCTCGCCCTGTGCGAGCGGTACGGCATCAAGGTCATGCTGGACGTACACAGCGCCGAGGCCGACAACTCCGGCCATATCTACCCGGTGTGGTGGAAGGGCACCATCACCTCCGAGGACTTCTACACCGCCTGGGAGTGGGTGACCGCCCGCTACAAGAACGACGACACCGTCGTAGCCATGAACGTCAAGAACGAGCCGCACGGCACGGCGAGCACGTCCCCGCGCGCCAAGTGGGACGGTTCGACGGACCAGGACAACTTCAAGCACGTGTGCGAGACCGCCGGCAAGCGGATGCTCGCCATCAACCCCAACCTGCTGGTGCTCTGCGAGGGCATCGAGATCTATCCCAAGGCCGGTGCGAGCTGGACCTCCACCACTCCCACCGACTACCACTCGAACTGGTGGGGCGGCAACCTGCGTGGCGTCCGCGACCATCCCGTGGACCTCGGCGCGCACAACGACCAGCTCGTGTACTCCCCGCACGACTACGGGCCGCTGGTCCACCAGCAGCCCTGGTTTACCGGCGACTGGAACCGCACCACGCTCGAGCGCGACGTCTGGGACCCCAACTGGCTCTACCTGCACAAGGAGAACAAAGCCCCGCTCCTGGTCGGCGAGTGGGGAGGCTTCCTGGACGGCGGCCCGAACCAGAAGTGGATGAGCGCACTGCGGGACCTCATCGTCGAGCACCGGATTCACCAGACGTTCTGGTGCCTCAACCCCAACTCCGGTGACACCGGCGGCCTGTTGCTCGGCGACTGGAAGTCCTGGGACGAGGAGAAATACGCTCTGATCAAGCCGGCGCTGTGGCAGCACGGCGGCAAGTTCGTCAGCCTCGACCACGAGGTTCCCCTGGGCGGCGCCGGCAGCACCACCGGCATCAGCCTGAGCGACGTGTACGACGGGCCGACGGACCCCGAGGACACCCAGGCGCCCACCGCCCCCACCGGCCTGGCCAGTACCGCCAAGACCTCCACCAGCGTTGCGCTGTCCTGGACGGCGTCGACCGACAACACCCGGGTGACCGGGTATGACGTCTATCGGGGAACGACCAAGGTGAACGCGGTGCCGGTGACCGGCACGACCTACACCGACACGGGGCTCTCGCCCTCCACGGCGTACAGCTACACCGTGCGGGCCCGGGACGCGGCAGGTAACGTCTCCGCTCCCTCGGCGGCGCTGAACGTGACCACGCAGTCCTCTGACACCCCGTCCGGGGCCGTGAAGGTGCGGTACAAGAACAACGACGGCTCCGCGACGGACAACGCCATCCGGCCCTCGCTCCAGGTCGTGAACACCGGCGGCTCCACCGTGAAACTCGACGCCATCGCGGTGCGCTACTACTTCACCCGCGACGGATCGGCCTCCGTGAGCGCCTGGTGCGACTACGCGGCCGTGGGCTGCGCGCAGGTCAAGCTGCGGGTCGTGCCGCTGGCGACACCCGTCTCGGGCGCGGACGCCTATCTGGAGGTGAGTTTCACGGGCGGCTCGCTGGCCGCCGGCGCCAACAGCGGTGACATCCAGTTGAGGATGAGCAAGGCGGACTGGTCGAACTTCAACGAAGCGAACGACTACAGCCGTACGACCTCGACGACGTACACCGATGCACCGGCCGTTCCCGCATACACCGGCACGGCCCTGGCCTGGGGCACGCCCCCGGCCTGACCCGCCACACATCGAACAGGGCGGAACATATCCCCGCCCTGTTTTGGGAGCGCTCCCAATTCAAGCTCTATCGGCAGACAAAGGAGAAAGAGCTGTGAAACGTCTACTGGCCTTACTGGCGACCTGCGCGATGGTCCTGGGCCTCACCGTTCTCGTCAGCCCACCGGCGGCGGCCGCCACGGGCTGCAAGGTCGATTACACGATCACCAACCAGTGGTCGGGTGGTTTTCAGGCCGGGGTGAAGGTCGCCAACCTGGGTGACCCCGTCAGTGGCTGGACCCTGAAGTGGACCTGGGCCGATGGCGGGCAGAAGGTGAACCAGGGCTGGAACGGCACCTGGTCGCAGTCCGGCTCCGAGGTCAGCGTCACCAACACCGACTGGAACCGCACCCTGGCCACCGGCGGCTCCGCCGACCTGGGCTTCACGGGTACGTTCACGGGCGCCAATCCGAAGCCCGTCGCCTTCACGCTCAACGGCGTGGCCTGCACCGGCACCATCGGCGGCGAGGAGCCCCCGCCGGACCCGGGCCCCGAGCCGCCCACCGGTACCCCGGTCGGCATCAACGGGCAGCTCAAGGTGTGCGGCGTGTACCTGTGCAACCAGTACAACCGCCCCATCCAGCTGCGCGGCATGAGCACACACGGCATTCAGTGGTTCAGCAAGTGCTACAACAACGCCTCCCTGGACGCGCTGGCCAAGGACTGGAAGTCGGACCTGTTCCGCATCGCCATGTACGTGCAGGAGGGCGGCTACGAGACCGACCCGGCGGGCTTCACCAGCCGGGTGAACAGCCTCGTCGACATGGCCGAGGCGCGCGGCATGTACGCCATGATCGACTTCCACACCCTGACGCCGGGCGACCCGAACTTCAACCTCGAGCGGGCCAAGACGTTCTTCGCGTCCGTCGCCGCCCGCAACGCCGACAAGAAGAACGTGATCTACGAGATCGCCAACGAGCCCAACGGCGTGAGCTGGGCGACCATCAAGAGCTACGCCGAGCAGGTCATCCCGGTCATCCGCGCTGCCGACCCGGACGCCGTCATCATCGTCGGCACCCGCGGCTGGTCCTCGCTGGGCGTCTCGGACGGCTCCAACGAGACGGAGATCATCAACAACCCGGTCAACGCCACCAACATCATGTACGCGTTCCACTTCTACGCCGCCAGCCACAAGGACAACTACCGTGCCACGGTGAGCCGTGCGGCCACGAAACTGCCGTTGTTCGTTACCGAGTTCGGGACGGTTACCTACACCGGCGGGGGCGCGGTCGACCGCGCCAGCTCCGTGGCCTGGCTGGACCTACTGGACCAGTTGAAGATCGGCTACGCCAACTGGACCTACTCCGACGCCAATGAGGGCAGCGCCGCGTTCAAACCCGGCACCTGCAATGGCACCGACTACAGCAGCGCCGGTGTGCTCACGGAATCGGGGGCGCTGCTCAAGAGCCGCGTCAGTACCCCCGACGCCTTCCCCACCAGCTGACTCCCTCGGGGGCTCCAGCCTTGTGCTGGAGCCCCCGCTTACTGCAGGGGGAGAACGCCATGCCCTGCGAGGTAAGCCCTGCTGTGCGGAGACCGAGGTGCGGACGCGCTCGCCCGGTTTCCCCACGCCGACGCGTGGCCGCGGTTGCGCTGCCGGTCTGGATCAGGTCCGGCTGCGGCTGCGGCTGCGGCTGCGGCAGGCGAGTGCACCTACACGCCCACCGGCAGGCCGCCGTCGGTCACGCTGGACTGGGAACGGCGCGATACGGGGCCAGCGCAGGGACCACGCTCCACCCTCGGGCTCGGTCGCGGACGCTCCCGGACGAGGCAACCGGCGGATTACTCCCGCACGACACGGCCGACGTGACGAAATCCGTCACGTTCAAGTACGGCCACGGCAAGGCGGTCGAACGCAACGCCTGCTCGTCATCGCCGCAGTCAGGGGCTCCACGCCCGGGGCGCTGGGAGCGCTCCCGGACGGCGTCGGTGAGGGGCCAACCCGAGGAATGGGACATCAAGTCGACGCACAGCGTCAGGGCGGGCGCGGAGACCGGCCCGGCGGGCCGGGGCCGGCAGGCGCCACGTGTGGTGAAGTGGGGCGAGCGGGTCAGGCGGAGCCGCGGAGCACCAATTGTGTGCGCAGGCTGACATGCCGCCAGGCCATCCCGGAATCCTCCATCTCCTCTAGAAGTAGCCGCACCATGGCCCGGCCGATCTCCTGGAGCGGTTGGCGCACTGTCGTCAATGTGGGCTCCGTACGCTGCGCCAGGAGGAAGTCGTCGAATCCGACCACGGCGACGTCCTGCGGTACTCGGCGATCCGCCGCGCGCAGGGCGTTCAGCGCTCCGGCGGCCATGCTGTCCGATGCGGCGAACACGGCGTCGATCCCCGGGTCCCGCGCGTCCCAGCGCCTCGCGGTAGCCGCGCAACCGGCACTGGGCGACGTACATGTCGAGCGGCCCGGTGATGGTCGCGACCGCGCTGCGGCCGCTGTTCAGCAGATGGGTGACCGCGCTTCGGGCGCCCCCGGCGTTGTCCGCGTCCACGTAGGTGATGCTCTCGTCGGCCGAGCGACGGCCCAGCATCACGGTGGGCACGCCCGCGTCCGCGAGCATGTCGGGCAGTGGGTCGTTGGCGTGCACGGACATCAATAGCACGCCGTCCACCCGGCCGCCACGCGCGTACTCCACGAAACGCTTCCGCTCCTGGTTCGTGCGCACCTGGGTGAGCAGCAGTTGCATCGTGGTGTCGGTCAACGCTTCCCCGACGGAACGAATGGTCTCCGAGAAGAACGGCTCCGCGAATTTCCGCCAGTCGGGCTCCGTCATCACTAGAGCGATCGCGTCCGTACGGCGCCCGGCCAGCGACCGGGCCGCCAGGTTGGGTACGTACCCCAGCTCGGCGATGGCATGCTGCACGACGCGGCGCGTCGACTCCTTCACTCCTGCCGCGTTGTTGATGACGCGGGAGACAGTGCCCCGCCCCACACCGGCGAGCGCGGCCACCTCCTCCAAGGTCGGCCCCGCGCCGGGGCGCTGCTTGCCCATGAACTTCTCCCCCCACCCACAAGAAGCCCAATATTAGGGCCATGGCCGTCCGTGAGCGACCGGCTCCGGCCTGCTGATACGCACCTGGCGCACGTCCGGGGCGCCAGGCACCCCGTCGGGATGGGAGGGCCGGCCGGGCACGGTGGATCGCGAGGGCGCGCGCAGTGGACCAGGACCGCCGCTCCTGCCGCAGGGCATCGCGACGGGCGTCGACTCCCGCTCTGCAGGGGAAGGTTCGCGCCACCTGGCGCGGAAGTGGCGCAAATGAACGTTGCCGCTCCGTCTCATGACACTCAATCTGAAGTTATGGGAGCGCTCCCAATCGCTTCATCCCCACGCCGAGACCCGGCATCCCCCCATGGGAAAGAAGGAGACCATGGCGTGTCATGATCACATCAGTCTGGTGCGGCGCCGTTCGACGCTCGTTCCGAGCCTCCTCGCGGCGATGCTCCTCAGCCTGCTCCCCTGGAGCGGCACCGCCGTGGCCCACGGCTCGGTCGTCGACCCCGCGACCCGTAACTACGGCTGCTGGCAACGATGGGGCAGCAATCACCTGGATCCGTCCATGGCCCAGCAAGACCCCATGTGCTGGCAGGCGTGGCAGGCCAACCCCAACGCCATGTGGAACTGGAACGGTTTGTACCGCAACGGATCCGGCGGCAACTTCCAGGCAGCAGTCCCCGACGGCCAGCTGTGCAGCGGCGGCCGCACCGAGGGTGGGCGCTACAACTCCCTGGACGCCGTGGGCGCTTGGAAGACCACGGATATCGCCAGCGACTTCACCGTGAAGCTGTACGACCAGGCCAGCCACGGCGCGGACTATTTCCTGGTCTACGTCAGCCGGCAGGGCTTCGACCCGACCACCCAGCCGCTGCGCTGGAGCGACCTCCAGCTGGTGGCCCGCACCGGCAGGTACGGGCCCAGTCAGAACTACTCGATCCCGGTCAGCACGTCCGGGTACAGCGGTCGCCACATCGTCTACACGATCTGGCAGGCGTCGCACATGGACCAGACGTACTTCCTGTGCAGCGACGTGAACTTCCGCTGAGCCGGCGCCCATGAGCTGTCCCGCCGGACGAGCCCGCGTCCGGCGGGACACCGCTCTCCGCCCTACCACGGTGCTCGGACACACCCACGCGCCGCCCGAACATCAGGGCCGCCTGACCGGCCCCGAGGGGTGGCGTTCGCCGCCGTGTGCGCGTCTTACGGGTCACGCCACCGGGCCGCGTCCCCCGTATGCGAACACCACCACCTGACGAGCGTTTTGATACCTGGAGCCGATATGCCAAGACGCCGCTGGACCGGACCGCTCCTGCTGGCCCTCCTGTTCACCACCCTCACCCCGCTGTCCGCCGCCGCGTCGGCCCCGCCCGCGTCGGCGGACACCGTGCGAGCCCGCACGGCGGCGGACCCCTCGGCCGTCCCCCTGCCGTCGCTGAAGGCGACCACCACCCAGGTCGCCTCCGGCCTGCGGCGGCCCATCGCCCTCGTCGCCCCCGACGACGGCACGGACCGGTTGTTCATCGCCGAGAAGTCGGGCACCGTTCGCGTCTACCACCCGGGCACCGGTCTGGCCCGGGACCCGCTCATCGACATCAGGTCCGCCGTGGACGAATCGGGCAACGAACGCGGCCTGCTCGGCATAGCCGTCCCGCCGGACTTCGCCGACAGCCGCCACCTGTACCTGGTGTACACGGCGCTGCCCGACGGCGCGGTCACGCTCGCCCGATACCGGCTCGACGACTCCCGCTTGGAACCCCTGCTATCCCAGCCACACGCCGAGTACAGCAACCACAACGGCGGCCAGATCGCGTTCGGCCCCGACGGCAACCTGTACTGGAGCATCGGCGACGGAGGCGGCTCCGCCGACCCGTTGCGCGCCGGGCAGCGCCTGGACACCCTCCTTGGCAAGATCATGCGCATCGACGTCAGCCGCAGCTGCGGTCACCTCGGCTACTGCGTGCCCAGCGTCAATCCCTTCGTGGACACCCCCGGCGCCCGTGACGAGATCTGGCTGTACGGGCTGCGCAACGCGTGGAAGTTCTCCTTCGACGACGCCGACGGCTCGATGTGGATCGGGGACGTCGGACAGGGCCGATGGGAAGAGGTCAACCACCTCCCGGCCGGTCAGGGTGGGCTGAACCTCGGCTGGTCCTGCTATGAGGGTCTGGAGAAGTTCCAAGGAGGCCACTGCGTACCCGGCGAGCAGCACACCGAACCAATCTTCACCTACTCCCCGTACACCGGCGGCTGCTCGATCATCGGCGGTCACGTGTACCGGGGCCAGAAGTACGCCGGCCTCGTCGGCGGCACGTACATCGCCACCGACTACTGCTCGTCCACGGTCTGGGCGCTGCGCCCCGACGGTGAAGGCGGCTACGAGCAGGCAGAGATCGGGGAAATGCCCACCCAGGTGACGTCGATCGGCGTGACCGTCGACGGAGAGTTCTACGTCGTCAACGACCTGCCCGGCGGCCTGCACCGCGTATCGTTCGCGCGGGAGGAACCCACCTGCCGGGTGGATCGCACCGTGCGGACCTGGGGGACCGGCACGACCGTCGACCTGACGATCACCAACACCGGCAACACCCCGGTGAGCGGCTGGACGTTGAAGTTTCCCTTGGCACTCGGCCAGACCGTCACCTCCGACTGGAACACCGACCTGACGCAGGGAAGCAACACGATCACGGCCGGCAACGCCTCGCACAACGCCACGATCGCACCCGGCGCACGCGTCACTCTTGGCTACCTCGCCGGCCACACCGGTGACTCCTCGCCGCCGCCGCGGTTCACGCTCAACGGGGACGCCTGCGCAATCGGCCGCTGAACGGTCCGCACGGGGGCCCGGGGGCCCGCCGTGCCGCCAACGGCGGGCCCATCCGCCCTCTTCGCTCCTTCTTCCGACATCTCCGCAGATCGCATGGTCCCGACGGTTGACATGATCTCGTCCTCACTCCGGCGTCGGAGGAAAGTCATGCCCGAGTCCCGCACACCCGGGCGTCGGCCTGCCCTTCTCTTGTCCTGCTCCGTCGCCCTGCTGGCGCTCACGGCGTGCAGCAGCGGTGAAGAGCGGCCGCCTGCGCCCCCGACCGGGGTCACCGCGCAGTCCAGCAGTGCGACCACCGTCCACGTCATGTGGAAGCGGGTGAAGGCCGCCAAGGACGGCGAGGCTGTGCAGGCGTACGAGGTCCTGCAGGCCGGGAAGAAGGTCAAGGAGGTCGACGCGGACCGCACCATGGTCGACATCGTCGGCCTGAAACCGTCCGCCGACTACGTGTTCACCGTCCGCACCCGAGACGCCGTCGGCAACTACTCCGCCCCTAGCCGCAAGGTCGCCGTCACCACCCTCGCCGCGCCCGCCGAGGACGGCCAACCGCCGACCCGCCCGGGTCGGCTTCGCGGGAAGACCAACGGATCGCGAGCCGCCGACCTGCGCTGGACTGCCTCGACGGACGACCAGCGAGTCGTCTCGTACGACATCTATCAGGGCGACGCGAAAAGTCACACGGTCGACGGTGCGGAGACGAGGGCCGTCCTCACCGGTCTCCGACCGGGCACCGGCTACGTCTTCACGGTGCGCGCCCGGGACGCGGCGGACAACCTCTCCCCTGCCAGTGCACCACTGCGACTGACCACCGCTCGGGGCGGAGGCGGCGGGGCGGAGCCCGAGGATTTCCAGGTCTCGGTGCGCAAGGACCCGAAGGACAAGGCGTACTACCTGAATCTGTCGTGGACACCGCCCAGGTCGGACGGACTCGTAGCCGAGTACCAGGTCTACCTCGACGAGGTGTTCGTGACGACCTTGGCCGGGGGTGACGACGCGCGCGGGGGACGGGCGAGGCACACCGTCAACCTGGGCACGGAAGAAGGCAAGACGTATGACGTGAGGATCAGACCGCGGCGGCCGGACGGCACCTGGGGAGCATTCTCGATGGAGCGGACTGTCACGACGGGCAGCTGACGTCTCGACGGCATGGTCAGCGCCCGCCATGCCGACGAAGACCCTGAAGTGTCCGGTGTCGCCCTCGTCCACCCGCAACAACGGGGCCATCGCCGTTCCGGTGCTGCTCCACGCCGACTGGGACTGGACGCCGGCGTACGCGCGCTTCTCCTCGCGTTCGTGGTGTTCCTGGCCGGCGCCAAGAAGCAGTTCACGGCCACGTCACTGCGGACAGCCTCCGCTACGTCGTAGGCCTTTCAGGACAGGGGTGACGATGGTGTCGGCGGCTTCTGTCGACAGTGCCGGCCGCAAGGGGTCCAGGAAGGCGCGAGCGGCATCGCGGACCTCTGCGACAGCGGTCGGCCGGGCCTGCGAAACGGAGAAGGTCGTTGCTGTCGGGACACTCGCGGTGCTGGTTCCCGTGCGGTTCATCAGGCTCACCCCGGTCTCTGGTTCGTTCATCCATGGCTGGGCACTGCCTACGGGGAGCCGTTTGCCTGAAATGACACGCTGATAACGCCACGATCCAGCGAACTTGAGTAAAGCCTTGTCAAGTTCTTGTCCCGCGCTGCGGCGGATCACACGCATCCCGATCGCGGACCCACGCGCAACCTCAACGGAACTGCCTCGGCATGGGGCCGTACAGGTTTGTGTGTAACGGGAAAGGCGGGGCAGGCTGGAAGTGCACCGGCTACGGGAAAGAGGCCCTGGGATGATCCAGATCGCGGACATCCGTGAGTGGCGGAACCACGACGTCATCGACTCGGGCGGTCACAAGATCGGCACGCTGGAGGCCATTTACGTGGACACCAGCACCGACGAGCCCGCCATGGCCACTGTCCAGACCGGGCTCCCCACCCGCCGCCATCTGGTCTTCGTGCCGCTGGCCGGCGCGACCGTGGGCCCTGGGTACGTCAAGGTCGACTACGACAAGTCGCTCGTGAAGAAGTCCCCGGCGATCGGTACGGACGACGTTCTGCCCGCCGAGGACGAAGCGGCAGTCTTCGCGCACTACGGCCTGCCCTACCAGCCCGGCACGAACGGTGAGCGGCAGCTCGCCCGCCGCTGACCGGCCCACCGAGGAGGTGTCTCCGTGACGTTCTTCCTGATTCTCGTCATCGCGGCGATCGTGCTGGGCATCATCGGCGCCGTCGCCGAAGGACTGTTCTACCTGCTCATCATCGGCATCGTGGTCTTCGCCGCCGCACTCGTTTACCTGGTCCTGCATTTGCGCCGCTCCGGCCGGCAACGACGCACGCTCCGCTGAGACACCCGGCGGACGCTCGCCCTCCGCCGCTGAGGACGCGGAAAGCTCGATAAGCAGCAGGCCCCCAGGAATCCTGGGGGCCTGCTGCTTGAGGATGATCGTGGGGCTAGCTGGTCTTCGCGGCGTTGTCGTCTTGCTCGGGCTCGGAGGCGGTCCGGCGGCGGACGGCAACAACCGCGCCTGTGCCGGCGGCAAGGAGGAGCCCGGCTCCGCCGAGGATCCACGCGGTGGCGTCCGCACCCGTGTGGGCGAGGGAGCCGGCCGGAGTCTTCGGCGACGCGCTGTCCGTTGCGCCCGCGGGCGGGACGAGAGAGGAGTCGGCGTCCGGCGTACCGGTGGCCGTGGGCTCGGGCTTCGACTCACCGGGGGCGTGTTCGGTCGGCTTGCCCGTCGGCGTGGACGGCGTGCCGGTCGGCTCGTCCGTAGGCACCGCCGGCGGGGTGGTGGCGGTCTTGGCGTTGGTGACGGTCACGGTGACCGGGGCGCCGGGTCCGGCGGTGAAGCTCTTCGCGGGCTTGTAGAGGTCGTAGCCTTCGGGTGCCTTGACCTGCTTGACTCAGAACTCAGTCTTCCTGCTGGTCAGCGGCAGTCCGCCGGTGGCGGTGCCCTTCGGGCCGGTGGTGAGGATGAGCAGCGTCTTGTCACCTGCCCCGATGTTCACGGTGGAGCCGGGCAGGAGCTTGCCGGTCTTGTCGTCCTTGGCCTTCAGGAGGACCTCGGCGGGCTTGAACGGGTCGACGATCGTCAGGCGGGCAGTGGCGCCGGGGGTGACGATGACGTCCTGGTCACGACGACCTCGTGGAGCGGGCTGCCCGAGGCGGTCTCCTTCAGCCGGTACACGCCGGGCGCGAGACCGGTGAAGGCCAGCTTCCCCTCTGCGTCGGTCTTGCCGGTGCCCGCTTGCTGACCGGTGGCGTCGAGGAGGAGGAAGGCGGCGCCCGGAAGGACGTCGCCGGCCGGGTCCTTCTTGGTGATGGCGACGCTGCCCGCGTCGGGCTCGGGGATCACGCTGGGAGCGGTGGAGGCGGAGGGTCTCGGCTCGGTCGCCTGGGCGGTCGCGGCCGGAGCCCAGGTCAGGGGGCCGGTCACCGCTGCGGCGACGGCGGCGACGGCGGCGACGGCAGCGACGGCGACGACGGCGGCGACGGCGGCGACGGCGACGACGGCGGCGACGGCGGCGACGGCAGCAGGAAGGCGGCGGGCAGAGCGGATACGCAAAGAGGAACTCCTGAAGGTGTAGTGGCGAAGGAGGGAGCGGCGAGCCGGAGCGCGGCTCGGCGCGGACGCGGCCCAAGCGCCGGGGAACCAGACGGCGGTGTACTGCTCTATGGCATCGCGCAGCCCGATGGTGACCGCGCCCTCCCACGGCGGACGGGCGGGACGGTGGTACTTGTCGAACGTGCCGTACTGCTTGGTGTTCGCGGGGGTGTTGTGGGCTACGTCGCGGCGGTGGAAGGTGCCGTGGTCCACGAAGCAGAGTGCCACAGCGTCGATCTCGCCCCAGTCCGCGTGGACGACCGCGAGGCGCAGGCCGCCGTACGTGTCCGCGTGGATGGTTCCGGTGAAGGTGATCCGCAGCCTCAGCGGTGCGGCCGCGACGGGAGTGGCGTAGTAGGTATTGCCGACGACGATGCTGTCGGCAAAGGGCAGCATCATCTCGGCGAAGAACTCGGGGGCCTGCAGGGACAAGAGGGGCCTCCGGTCGAGGTCGAGCTGGTGTTATCGGCGCGGGCCGGGCAGGGCCGGGCGGCTGGTGGTGCTCCAGCGCGGAATGCTGGGAGCGGGTAGCGCGGCCGGGCGGCGGGATGCGGCATCCCGTTGCACGTCGAGTGGGGTGGGGGCCGGCGGTTTCGGCGGAAGGATGGGGGTGAGCTGGGCCATGCCCTTGATGTAGCTGAAGGTCTCCTGTCGCCACCGGGGCAGTGGGGCCGAGTCGGAGACGCACCGGGTGACGGCGGTGAACAGGGCGACGGGGGTGTCGGTGCTGGCGGTCGCATACCAGGCGGACGGTCGACGGATGTGCCGGCCCACAGCTGCCAGCGGGCGTCGCGGGTGGTCAGCTCGGCTTCCGGATCAAGAGGTCCAGTGGTGAACTCCAGCCCGGCGAGCCCGTCGGGCGACTGGATCGCGAACACGCCCCAGCGGGGGCGGTCGATCTGCCAGCCACGCTGGATGAGCGGGACCACAGCAAGAAGCGGGTCGCGGTCCGCGCTGCCGGTTTCCGGCGCCGCAAGGTAGGCGTCCGGGCCCTGCTCGTACGCCTCGGCAAGTGCGGCCGTGAAGGCGGTCACGAACTCCGTCGGACACGAGTCGTTGAAGCAGACGCCCCAGGTCGGCGGGCCGAACGGGTCACGGTAGGCGTTGATACGCCACAGGCCGTCATCTTCTCCTTCGGGGAGGTAGCCGAGGCGGACCTTTCGTTCGGGCGCGGTCACGTAGGCGTTGCCGAGGTCGTCGTGTTCCAGGTCCCAGCCGAGGTCGAGGAGCGGCGCCAGGCCGGGGGCGCCGATCGCTGTGCTGCCGGCGAGGTAGCGCGGGAAGACGTAAACGTCCCCGTCGATGGTGCGAAGGTCGTCGTCAGTTGACATGGGGAGTCCGGTGGTCAAGAGGTGGCGGTGGTCGGTTCGACGCGGGTGACGAGACGGCCGAGGGCGGTGTCGGCGCGGGCGCGGGCCGCTTCTGCGGTGGGACCGGTGGTGATGAGTTAGCCGATCCGGGCGGTGAACATGTCACCCCCGTCCGACGGGAGGAGGAGCCGGTCGCCCGGGCGACGCTGGAAGTGGACCCTGTCCAGCCACGGCGGGCGGGGACCACCAAATCGGAGGGCGGTGAGAGTGCCGGATGTCTCGGGGTAGATGAGCTGGATCACGGCAGCCGAGGACCTGGTCGGGGTGAGGTCGGGGGCACGCTCGCAGGCGACGTCGGCGGCGGCGCGCGGCAGGTCGATGCCGGTGGCGAGGCGGACCAGGTGGCCCACCATGTCCCCCGCAAGTCGGCCGTTGACCTCGACGAGCCGGGGCCGGCCGTCGACGAGGCGCATCTCGACGTGGCTGACGCCGTCGGTAATCCCGAGCGCGCGGATCGCCGCCCGCGCAACGGGAGCGACCACATCAAGAACAGGGTCGGCAGCGTCGACCGAGTGCGCCAGCCTCTCGAAGTATGGAGGGGGCTGACCGTCTTGCCTGTTACAGCCACCACAGTGGTCTCGCCCTGGTGCCTGACGCATTCGACTGAGACCTCCGGGCCGTCGAGGTACTCCTCGACCAGCACCCGCGTGCCCTCGACACCCTGGCAGGCGGCGCGAGCGGCGAGGTCGTACGCGGCGGTGAGCTGGGCGGGGGTGTCGACGCGGATCACCGGGTGAAGCGGGGCTCGAGGGTCGCGCGTGACGAGACGCGTCCGGCAGGATGCCGCCCCTTGAGTGACCCCGAGGAGCCGCTGGCCGACTGGGCCCGGCGCCGCGAGGAGCGTCTCGCGGAGCGGAGAGGACGCCGACGCGCCCTGCCCGACGGCTCCCGCGCCAGAGCTCGTGAACGTCGTCGACTTCGGGGTTCCTTCGCCGGCCTTCTCCCTCGCCGGCCACGGCGTCCGTGACTACAGCCAGGCCCGGGTGGCCTGCTGCCGTGCGCGGCAGCGCCGCCTCCCGCGCGCGGCGGGAAGCGGCACTCCCTCACTCAGCGGCTACGGGGTGACGCAGCCGATGGAGCCGACCGGGAAGTCGTTGCCGGTCGAGGTCGCCGTGAAGCCGAACGTGACGCTGCCGTCCGGCGGGATGGTCCGGTTGTAGTCGAGGTTCGCGACGGTGAGCGTGCCGTCGGATCCGGTGGTCAGGGCTCCGTTCCAGACGCTGTTGACCTTCGTGCCGGCGCCCGGCTTCCACCTCACGGCCCAGCCGTCACGTGCCGTCGCGGCGTGGTTCATCACCTCGACGGAGCCCTGGAAGCCACCGCTCCAGGCGTTGGTCACGTTGTAGACGGCCATGCACCCGGTGTGCGGATCGGTCGGGCTGGGAGTCGAAGTCGGAGTGGGAGTCGGGGTCGGGGTGGGAGTCGGGGTCGGGGTCGGGGTGGGAGTCGGGGTCGGGGTCGGGGTGGGAGTCGGGGTCGGGGTCGGCGTGCCGTCCGAGCCGCGGATGCCGGTGACCTCGCCGTTGCCGCCGTCGAAGACGATGTCGGAGCAGGAGAAGAAGTTCTCCTGGCTGTCCGAGCGCACCCACTGGATGAACATCACCGCGTCGCCCGAGCGGCCCGACGGCAGGTTCAGGTTCCAGTAGTAGTGGCCACCGTCCGTGCCGGGAGAGCCCGTCTGCGGCGGGTTGGTGACGGTCTGGATCAACTCCAGGTCGTCCCAGCCCAGTTCGGTGGTCGGCGAGTATCCCGGCTTGGAAAGGTAGACCCGGAAGGATCCCGGGTGCGCGGCCCAGTTGCTGTGCTTGACCTGGATCGCCTTCCCGGATGTCAGGTGCGTTCGGGGCCAGTCCGCGCGGGCGGCGTTGTATCCGGTGAAGTTGTACGGCGACCGGTCGCCGGCGCTGCACAGCTTTCCGTCCGGTACGTAGCCGGGGCCACGGCCGCCCGCGTTGGAGTCGAGCACGGCGAACCAGTTGTAGAGCGACGAGGCGCCGCTCTCGTTGAGCGCGGCCCGGCAGGCCGGGTTGGTCGGATCCATCGAGCCGGTGCTGGTCTTGCCGTCGAGGTAACAGAGGTAGGTGCGCGATCCGGGCATCATCGTGACGCCGTGCGCCTGGGCGCTGCCTTGCCCCAGCAGGGCCAGACCGATTCCGCCCAGCAGGGTCGCGAAGACCGCCGCCAGCGAGAGCAGTCGCTTCTTGCGTTGGACCATGGTTGTCTCCTGTGCCTGTGTGGGGGTGGTTCGGGCTCTTGCTTCCCTCCTTGCGGCTCGCTTTCCGGTCATGGGGACGGGGGCCGGCGCCCGGGGCGACGTGACCGGACCGAGCGATCAAGAAATCGAGAGTGCTCCCCGTCTCTCAGATTTGGGAGCGCTCCCATGCTCGTCTCGGAGGGACTGTAGGAGAGCCGCGGCACCCTGACAACCCGTCGGTATCGAACGCGTCGAAGGAGAAATTCAAAGAGGGAGGTCAGAGGCCACAGCGAAGCACGATCGCACCTCCGTCGGAGGCGAGGCGATCTGGGAGCGCTCCCGAAACCCCTCCTCCCGCCCCACCCCGCCCCATCCCGCCCCCCCGATGCCCGGGGGGCAGCACCTGCGTGCCGTCGCACCGTTCGTCCGGAGGTAGCGGCGTCCGGTCGCCCGACCGGGCGAGCTGCCCGAAGGCCCCTTACCGGGCCGGTTCCCGGGCCCGCCTCAGGCCGATCCCCGCACCATCAGCCGGGTCCGCAGGATCACATGACGCCAGGCCACCTCCGGCTCCTCCATCTCCTCCAGCAGCAGCCGAACCATGGTCCGCCCGATCTCCTCCATCGGCTGACGGACAGTGGTCAGCGGGGGCTCCGTCTGCTCGGCCAGCTCGAAGTCGTCGAAGCCGACCACCGCCACGTCCTCCGGCACACTCCGTCCCGCCGCGAGCAGGGCGGTCAGCGCACCGGCGGCCATGCTGTCGGACGCGGCGAAGACGGCGTCGACCTCGGGGTGCCCCTCGATGAGCTCGCCCATCGCCCGCAGCCCGCTGGCCTCGGTGAAATCGCCCTCCGCCACCAGGGACGGCACCTCGCGGAGCCCGGCATCAGCCAGCTCCTCCCGATAGCCCCGCAGTCTGCACTGGGCGACGTACATGTCGGGTGGTCCGGTGATCGCGGCGATGGCCTTCCGCCCAGCCGCCGGCCAGGTGGCCGACCGCGACGCGCGCCGCCGACGTTGTCCGTGTCCACGTACGTCACCCGAACGCCTGCCCAGCAGCACCGTGGGCAGCCCCGCGTCGGCAAGCATGTCGGGCAGAACGTCACCGGCCCGCACGGACATCAGCAGCACTCCGTCGACCCGACCTCCGCGGACGTACTCCACGAGACGTCGCCGCTCGTCGTCCGTGCGGACGAGGGTGAGCAGCAACTGCAGGCCCTCTTCGGACAGGGCGTCCCCGACCGCTCGCACAACCTCCGAGAAGAACGGCTCTCCGAACAGTCGCCAGTCCGTCTTCGTCATCACCAGCTCCGTCGAGCGCTCGGCCGATACGTCTCCGCAGTCAGCCGGTACGCCTCCGCGGCCGGGTCGCGAGAGGGCGGCCGAGCGGGACCCGCCCTCGTCGACAGCGAGAGCTCCGCGCGCGAAGCCCCCCAGGGAAACCCAAAGAACGCGCGGGCAGGAGGAGTTGCTCGAACTTCCTCATGCAACGGGTCCCGTCCTGGACGTTGACGGCTCGGCACTCCGGCCACCAGTATGACCCCGCCCGATGGGAGCGCTCCCATTCCTGGGTCACTCCCTGTCTCCTGTGAGGAGCCGAGACGTGAACAAACGCAGAACCGCCCTGCTGTCCCTGACAGCTCTGCTCGCGGCGGGCCTCACCGCGGTCCCCGCCGGCCCCGCAGGGGCGGACGAGGTCGAGCAGGTCAGGAACGGCACCTTCGACAGCGGCACCGACTCGTGGTGGACGAACAACGTCACCGTCGGACCGGCCGACGGCAGACTCTGCGCCGACGTGCCGGGGGGCACGGCGAACCGCTGGGACGCCGCCGTCGGACAGAACGACCTCACGCTCGTCAAGGGAGAGTCGTACCGGTTCCGCTTCAGTGCGACCGGCGCGCCCGAGGGCAACTCCGTCCGTGCCGTCGTGGGGCTCCAAGTGACGCCGTACGACGCGTACTACGAGGTCACCCCGCAGGTGAGCGTCTCCGGCAACACGTACACGTACACGTTCACCTCACCCGTCGACACGCCGCAGGGCCAGGTCGCCTTCCAGCTCGGTGGTGCCGCCGCGCCCTGGACCTTCTGCCTCGACGACGTATCCCTGCTCGGCGGGGTGCCACCGGAGGAGTACAAGCCGGACACCGGCCCCCGGGTCCGGGTCAACCAGGTCGCCTACCTGCCTCGGGGCCCGAAGAACGCCACTCTCGTCACCGAAGCGACCGAGCGGCTGCCCTGGACGCTGAAGAACGCCTCCGGCGCCGTCGTCGCGAGCGGCCGGACCGTGCCGCGCGGGGTGGACCCCTCCTCCGGGCAGAACGTCCACACGATCGACTTCGGCGACTACGGCAGGGCCGGGTCGGGCCTCACCCTGGTCGCCGACGGCGAGACCAGTCGGCCCTTCGACATCGGCACCGCCGCCTACGAGAAGCTCCGCCTGGACGCCGCGAAGTTCTACTACACCCAGCGCAGCGGGGTGGCGATCCGCGACGACCTGCGGCCCGGCTACAACCGCGAGGCCGGTCACGTCGACGTCGCCCCCAACCAGGGCGACGGGAACGTGCCCTGCCAGCCCGGCGTGTGCGACTACACCCTCGACGTCACCGGCGGCTGGTACGACGCCGGCGACCACGGCAAGTACGTCGTCAACGGTGGCATCTCCGTCTGGCAGCTCCTCAGCACCTACGAGCGTGCCCGCCTCGCCCGCACCGGGCACGCGGAGAAGCTGGGCGACGGGAGCCTGAACATCCCGGAGAGCGGGAACAAGGTCCCGGACATCCTCGACGAGGCCCGCTGGGAGCTGGAGTTCCTGCTCAAGATGCAGGTGCCGGACGGCAAGCCGCTCGCCGGCATGGTCCACCACAAGATCCACGACGAGCAGTGGACCGGCCTGCCCCTGCTGCCCTCCGACGACCCGCAGAAGCGCGCCCTGCACCCCCCGACCACCGCGGCCACCCTGAACGTCGCGGCGACCGCCGCCCAGGCGGCCCGCCTCTACAAGGCGTACGACCCCCGGTTAGCCGCCACCTCGCTCGCCGCCGCCCGCAAGGCATGGGCCGCGGCCCTCACCCACCCCGACGTGCTGGCCTCCGAGAGCGACGGCATCGGCGGCGGCGCCTACGCCGACCGCGACGTCACCGACGAGTTCTACTGGGCGGCCACCGAGCTGTATCTGACCACGGGCGGAAAGGAGTTCCAGGACCACATCCTGACCTCCCCGGTCCACACGGCCGACGTCTTCGGGCCGATCAGCTTCGACTGGGCGCGTACGGCCGTCCCCGCCCGCCTCGACCTGGCCACCGTCCCGAACCGGCTGCCCGGCCGCGACAAGGTCCGCCAGTCCGTACGCGAAGGTGCCGACCGCTACCTGGCCACCCTGAAGGCCCATCCCTACGGGATGCCATACGCCCCGGAGGGTCACAGGTACGACTGGGGATCCACCCACCAGATCCTCAACAACGCCGTCGTCCTGGCCACCGCCTACGACCTCACGGACGACGCGAAGTACCGCGACGGGGCCGTCCAGAGCATGGACTACATCCTGGGCCGCAACGCCCTGAACATCTCGTACGTCACGGACTACGGCGAGGTCAGCGCGCAGAACCAGCACAGCCGCTGGTACGCCCGCCAGCTCGACCCGGAGCTGCCCAAGCCGCCCGCCGGCTCGCTCTCCGGCGGTCCGAACTCGAGCATCCAGGACCCGCTCGCCCAGAGCAGACTGCAGGGCTGCACCGGGCAGTTCTGCTTCATCGACGACATCCAGTCCTGGTCGACCAACGAGCTCACCATCAACTGGAACTCCGCCCTGACCTGGATGGCCTCCTTCGTGGCCGACCAGGGCGCACCGGCCGCCTACGGGAGCGCTCCCGACGGCACCTTCCGACCCACACGAGGAGGAACACGATAAAATGCCTCTTGGCCTTGAGCGCGACCAGCGCGACAGCGCTCGGACTCATGGCCCTGTCGAACCCCCCGGCGGCGGCCGCGGCCGGCTGCAGAGTCGACTACACCGTCACCAGCCAGTGGCAGGGCGGCTTCCAGGGCGGAGTGAAGATCACCAACCTGGGAGACCCGGTCAGCGGGTGGACACTCAGGTTCGCTATGCCCGACGCCGGCCAGAAGGTCGTCCAGGGCTGGAACGCCACCTGGGCGCAGTCCGGTTCGACGGTCACCGCCACCAACGTCGACTGGAACCGCGCGCTGGGCACCGGCGCGTCGACCGACCTGGGATTCGTGGGCTCCTTCACGGACGCCAACCCGAAGCCGACGGCGATCACGCTCAACGGCGTCGCCTGCACGGGCAACGTCGAAGAGCCCCCGCCGGGAGGCGGGGGCCCACGCCCGGCCCGGGCACCGGAACCCCGGTGGACGTCAACGGTCAGCTCCGCGTCTGCGGCGTCCACCTGTGCAACCAGTACAACCGCCCCATCCAACTGCGGGGCATGAGCACGCACGGCATCCAGTGGCTCAGCAAGTGCTACAACACCGCGTCCGTCGACGCGCTCGCGAAGGACTGGAAGTCGGACCTGCTGCGTATCGCCATCTACGTCCAGGAGAGCGGTTACGAGACCGACCCGGCCGGCTTCACCAGCCGCGTGAACAACCTCGTCGACATGGCCGAGGCCCGGGGCATGTACGCGATGATCGACTTCCACACCCTGACGCCGGGCGACCCGAACTACAACCTCGACCGGGCGAAGACGTTCTTCGCTTCGGTCGCGGCCCGCAACGCCGCCAAGAAGAACGTGATCTACGAGATCGCCAACGAGCCGAACGGCGTGAGCTGGACGGCCATCAAGAACTACGCCGAGCAGGTCATCCCGGTGATCCGGGCCGCCGACCCGGACGCTGTCGTCATCGTCGGTACCCGCGGCTGGTCCTCGCTGGGCGTCTCGGACGGCTCCGACGAGAGCGAGATCATCAACAACCCCGTCAACGCCACCAACATCATGTACGCGTTCCACTTCTACGCCGCCAGCCACAAGGACAACTACCGCGCCACGCTGAGCCGGGCGGCTTCGCGACTGCCGCTCTTCGTCAGCGAGTTCAGCACGGTGAGCGCCACGGGCGGTGGAACGATGGACCGGGCGAGCACCACGGCCTGGCTGGACCTACTCGATCAGCTGAAGATCGGCTACGCGAACTGGACCTACTCCGACGCGCCCGAGTCCAGCGCGGCGCTGCGCCCCGGCACCTGCAACGGCAGCAACTACAGCAGCAGCGGCGTGCTGACGGAGTCGGGGACATTGATCAAGAGCCGGATCAGCAGCAGCGACAACTTCCCCACCAGCTGACCCCCGACGGGGCTCCGGCTCCCCCGGAGCCCCGTCCCGCCTCTTGGCGAGTCGGCTTCCCGGCGGCCACGGCGGAGCAGAACAGCAAGTCAGCGTACTCTTCCCCGCGCCTTCAGCGGGGTGGCGGGGACCTCCGGGGCGGGCAGGGGGGCGCCGTCGTAGCCCTTGACCTCGCCGAAGCGGGTGCTGGTCATCCAGTCCTCGCGGGCCTGGCGGAGCCGGGCAGCAGTGAATACCAGGGCTCGAACGTCGTCGGCACGCTGGAAGCGTTGAACGCTCTCGTCAGCCAGGTCGAGTAACAGTCGGCCCGGGGACGGGTGAGGCTGACATCGAGCGGCAGACGAGCCCGTTGCGCGGCACGAGCAGCCCACCACCACCCACCCCTGCCGACCTTCCCCCATGGTTCGCCGGCACCGCAAGAGGCGGTCTGTGGCCTGTGTTCCACGCAGTACTGCCCTGCCGAGCTGACCGACCGGGCCTTCGCCGTCATCACCCCGGCCCTGGACGCCGTCGTGGGATCCGGATCGCCCGGCGGCCATCCCTCGCCCGCCTGACGGAGAACCCCCACGCGTGCGCAACTTCGACGGCTTCGGGGTACGCTTCGCGCTTGGCGTGCTCGGCGAGTGCCTGGTAGACGCTGGCCGCGGACGGGTCGCCAGATCAGCCCCGGCACACCCTGTACCTGGAGGCGGGCGGCCTGCTGGTCTCCGAGCAGGGGTGATCGACGACCGCGCCCGCCGCGTCTACAAGGCGACCGAGGCCGGGAAGCAGGCTCTGGCGGAGGACCGGCGGGCACTCAGGGAGTCGGCCCGTGAGGTTCCGGGCGGAGAGGCGCCGTAGCGTACTGACACAGTCCACGGCGTGCGGGGTTAGAAGCTGCGCGGAGTCACCAGGCCGGATTCGTAGGCGAGGACCACGAGCTGCGCGCGGTCGCGAGCGTGGAGCTTGGTCATGGCCCGGTTGATGTGGGTCTTGGCGGTCGCCGGACTGATGACCAGGCGGTCGGCGATCTCCTTGTTGGACAGACCGTGTGCGGCCAGGGCGACTGCCTCGCGTTCGCGGCTGGTCAGCTCTTTCAGTCCGCTGCCGATACGGGCGGACGGCGGCTGGGTGACGTATCGGTCGATGAGCTTGCGGGTGATGGCGGGCGCGAGCAGGGCGTCGCCCCGGGCGGCGACGCGTACGGCGTGCAGGAAGTCCTCCAGCAGGATGTCCTTGACCAGGAAGCCGGCTGCGCCGGCGCGCAGCGCGTCGAAGACGTACTCGTCCATGCCGTAGTTGGTCAGCATGACGACGTGCACTTCGGCCAGGGCCGGGTCCGCGGCGATGCACCGGGTCGCTTCGATGCCGTCCATGAGCGGCATCTGGACATCGATGAGCGCGACGTCGGGCAGCCGCGCCTTGACGAGGGCCAAGCCCTCTCGGCCGTCGGCGGCCTCGGCCACCACCTCGATGTCGTCTTCGAGGTCGAGCAGTGCTCGGAAGCCGCTGCGGATGAGGGGCTGGTCATCGACCAGCAGGACCCGGATCATGAGGCTCCGTTCATGGGGAGTTCGGCCTGGACGGTGAAGCCCCCGCGCTGCGCGGCTCGGTGCGCAGCCGGCCGCCCAGGGCCGTGACGCGTTCGCGCATGCCGAGCAGCCCGAGCCCGGGCGTCGGTGCGGAGTGCAAGGCGGCCGTGCCATTGTCGTCAACGCGGATGGCGAGAACGTCCGGCCGGTAGTCGATGAGCACTGAGGCAGTGGTTGCCGCGGCGTGCCGGGCGACGTTGGTGAGCGACTCCTGAATGATCCGGTAAGCGGTGCGGCTCACCGCGACCGGCACGGCGTGCGGATGTCCCTCCAGCGTCAGCGTCGTCTCCAAGCCGACCCCTTGGAACCGTTTCACGAGGTTAGGTATGTGGTCGAGTCCGTGCGGCGGGGTGGTGTCGTCGTCGCGCAACGCCTCGAGGGTCGCGCGCAGCTCCCAGCTCGCCTCCCGGCCGGCTTCCTGGATCGCGAGCAGGGCCTGCGGTACCTGCTCACCGCGGCGCCGGGCCACGTGGACGGCGACCTCGGACTGCACCTTGATGACCGAGATTTGATGGGTGAGCGAGTCGTGCAGCTCCCGCGCGATGCGCAGCCGCTCCTCGTCGGCCCGGCGGCGCGCGGTCCCCTCGCGGGTGCGCTCTGCTTCGTCCGCCCGCCGTTCGGCCTGCCGCACCGCCTCCCCCGCGGCGAAGGCGGCGATCAGCCAGGCGAGCTCAAGGGTGCTCCGGGCCTGCGCCACGGCCTCGCGCGAGGGCCCATCATGAACGACCAGGGCCGTGAGGTGGAGCCCGGCCGGCAGGGCCACGGAGACAGCCAGTGTGACGGCACGGTGGCCGGAGCGTACCGCGCCGTGGACCGCGACCAGGTAGGAGACGGCGAGCACCTCGAACCCGGCACCCAGGTAGCCCACCGCGCACAGCCCGGTGACGGCCAGGACCACGAGCGGCGCCCGGCGGCGCGCGGCCAGCGCCAGCCCGCCGGCCCCCAGCAGCGCGGAGCCGAGCAGCTCGCGCCCCCGGACGAGTGCGGCCCGGACAGCCCGGTGCCCACCAGCAGCGTCGCCACGCCCACGGCGATCGCCCAGTCGGTGACTCCGGCCGGGACAGCGAACCGTCCTTTGTTGTCCATGGGCGCACCCTAACCGGACGCGGTAGCGGGAGAGTCCGGCTCGTGGACGAGCGGTCGGCTACCGCGTGTGCGGCACCAGCGGGAAGTGCCTGCGTCTGCTGGACGACCGGCAGGAGGGCCGGCGCGCATGCTCGCAGGGCACATCAAACTTCGGAAACGACGACGGAGAAGAAGGAGGAGAGCGGTATGAGCGCTTCAGCAGCACTAATGGCGGCCGCCGAGGGCGGGGTCATCGGCGACGGGCGGACCGGCGCCAACCTGGCTTTGGGAGGAGGACTGCTCGGCCTGGTCATCGGCTGGCTGGCCCTGGCCCGCGCCGGCCGCCGGATCATCACCGGCAAAGCGCGCACCGGCGGGGTGGTGGCCATCGCGGTGGGAACGGTCGGCACGGTTCTCGCGGTGCTGCACTTGGCCACCACCAGCGGCGGCCCCGGCAGCGGCAACGGACTCGTCGGCGCCATCGTGGCCGTCCCGCTGGGGCTGGGCGCCGCACTCCTCGGCCGCCGGGCACTGACCCGCTCGCGCGGTGCCGACCGGCCCACTGATCGGATGACCGTCTGACCGCCACCCGGTCACGACGTGCGTGCGGCCACCGTGCGCCGGACCTCGTAGGTGGCAACACCGACGGCCGGACGTCCACCCCCCTACCTCGCCGACCTCACAGGCCATGACCGGTCCGGCGGCCTGACGCACAGCGGCGATGATGCGCTGGTAGTCCCACGGGAGCGAATCCTCCTCCACCCCCGGCCCGCGGTGCGGGGCCAGCATCACCGCCCGGCCAGCCATCTGCCCGGGGATCGCTCCGACGGAGGAGCGTTCCTCGGCAAGCTGCCCGGTCATCCGTTCAAGGGCGCGTTCCGCGACGGCGAGTTCGTCCCGCTCAGCCCGCACTTCCGCCAGCTGTCTGGCTAACCGCTCTTGAAGTTCGTCCAACTCCGCGCGCCGCGCGGTGATCCGTTCCCGCAACTCGGGATCCAGCATGTGCCGGATCGTAGAAAACCACCGCCCACGGGGAGCGAGAACCGGCAACCCCGACCGCTGAGGGATGGCTCATAGGCGAGATGCGACCCAAGTCGCAGCGCGCGGGCTTACTCGGTGAGGTCGGAGCCGGGGGAGGGAGATGACAAGACCCGGACGTGGTCGGGTGAGAGGTGCAGCTCATACGGCAGGCAACAATCAGAGCAGAGGGTCGTTTCAGTGGAGCCCATCGGGTGGGCTTCACTGAGTGGACGCCACCCGATGTCGTGCATCGCCACTGGATGCAGAACATCGTGCGTTCCACTCGGTGGACGATGCCCCGGCATCGTCACCACAACCAGGCGCCTGAGTGCCATACCCGGGACAGAACACGCGCGTCGCGGTGCGCAGCCGCGTTACCGATTCGGTTCTACCGGGCCGGGGCCGGCGCGACTGCCCGGCGGCCAAGCGGCACCGTCCGGCGTCCGTAGCCGCCGCCTCTGCTTGCGCGCTCCAGCTTCTTCTCCCAAGGTCACTTGTTCGGCGCGGAGAAGGTGGGCGGCGGCTTCCACGCGAGGTCCCACCCACCGCCCCACCGCCCTGCCCCGCGACGTCCAATGAATCGTCGGCGCGCCAGCGCCCGCACCCGTGTCCCGGCGCGGTCGGACCGCGCGTCCAACCGCGTCCGCCCGGTCCGACCGTGTCCGCCAAGGGTCGATTCGCGCCAACCATCTGCGGTTTTCAGGCCCTCTTAGCCCTTGAAACGTTGAGTTAACCCTGCAAACGACTTTGCCGGGTAAAGTATTTCTTGACCAACGGTTGACCACATGTTGACACAAGCTATGGGTGTGAACTGCCGGAAGGGGGGCGCGTGTTACGTGCTGTGATGCCCCGGGCGACGACCGGGGACCTGCGTCCGCCCCGTTCGCCTCCTTGCACCCCTCGCGTCCTTCGCATCCGCGCACACCGTCCGCTCTCCAGAGGCCCGGAGTCAGGCCGAAAGTGATCCTGCCGCGAAGGCGTGAGGCGTCTACCCGGGACGCCGACAGGGCCCCGGCTGGG
>NZ_BAAASR010000022.1:58497-89307 GCF_039532985.1 Streptomyces gobitricini
CCAGCCGGGGCCCGGACGGGCGGGTGCGGGCACCCGGCACCCGGCACCGGAGCGGAAGTGCCACCTACACGGGGCCGAAGGCTCCAGCGGCCCCACCCTCACCTACTCCGTCTCCAGGGACTGCACGGCCAGCACCAGCGACAAGGACTACAGGTTCGAGAACTTCCCCGGCGGGTGGAACGACAGCGTCAGTTCGGTCAGCACCCAACTGGGCAACGGCTCGCATTGTGACGTGTGGTTCTCGGCCGACGTAAAATTTGAGGGCGAGTGCGGGAACCAGTGGTTCGACCTGCACCCTAACCTGACACAGGTCCCCTATGGGTGTTATGACAAAGCGAGCTCATTCGAGTTGAGCTAGCGCCTCACCCGTCAGGCTGGAGCACTCGGTGCTGCCGCCTGAAGCCCGCGACGACACCGAAGCTCGGCATGCGGCCCCGGTCGATGACAACAAGCCAAGGCACCGGCCTGCCGGACGGCCTTACAGGTCGAACCGGACCTGCTCCACGTCCGTGAACTCGACCTGCAGGCCGTGGACGCGGCGGCCGCCGTCGCAGAAGTAGTCTCGCCGAGGCCTTCGGCGGCTAGGCACTGTCCGGCGAATCGTGCGACGTTGCGACTTGTTGCTCGTTGACTTGGGCATGGGTAGGGGGATCTGACAAATCGCGAGTGGTCACTGCTGCAGCCGCGCGCGCCGACCGGCCGTCGGCCGCCGGATGAGACACGGCTCCCCTGCCTCGCCCGGCAGTCGTGCGAACCCCTCCCGTGCGCGTCCCTCCACCACACCAGCTGAACGAAGCCTGGACTGGGGCAAGCCCCGTTTCAACTGCCCGTTTCCTTGCGGAGCTGCTCCGATCCTCGCGTTCGGAGGTGGTCGGCCGGTCGTCCCGGCCGTCGGCTTCGCCTTTCGGACCCACTGACCGAAGGCTTCTTTGTGGATAACGAGGTTCAGGACGACATGCCCGACCGAACGGTCGGCGGCGCAGACCTCGCGGACGGCCCGCTCGCGGAGCTCGTCCGGTATCCAGGTGGTGCTGCCGCCTGCTCGTGGGTCTCCTTCGGGACAGGACCACAAGCCTGGCTTCAGGCAGTCCACAAAACCGCAATCAGCCACGCGGGCCATCCGAGGAACTTGAGCGCACACCGCAATGATGAACACCCAAAGCGCGGCCAGCGGGCGAGTGACGGTGGATCGGGTCATGCGGCTCTCGACGCGCAGGACCTCGATTCTGCCGGTGCGGACCCTGCTGGTCGAACAGCCCGAAGACCCGGTCGGGCCGACCGGCTACTGGGCCAACCCGCCCTCCTCTTCCTACCAGGCGACGGGCAGAGTTCGCGGGCCGCGGATGGGTCCCTTGCGTAGGAATTCCACTTCGGCGGCGGGGATGGCAAGCTGGAGGCGGGGGAAGCGGTCGAGTACAAACCTGATGACGATCTCGGCTTCCATGCGGGCCATCGTGGCGGCCAGGCAGTAGTGCGGGCCGTGCCCGAAGCTGAGATGAGCGACGTTTTCCCGGTCGAAGTCAAGGGTGTCAGGGTCGGGGAAGACGTTGGGGTCACGGTTGGCGGAGAGGTAGGAGTTGTAGACGACGTCACCCGTCCGAATCACGTGCCCGCCGATTTCGACGTCCTCCGTCGCGATGCGGGGGATGCCGACGCCGTTGCGGTGAGGAACGAAGCGGAAGAGCTCTTCCACGGCCCGGGGCAACAGTTCCGGCTCTCGGCGCAGCCGATTGAGGTGTTCGGGGTGGGTCAGCAGGGCGTACATCATCGAGCCGCTGTTGTTCCGTACGGCGTGGCCGCCGCTGACGTAGACCGCCGTGGCCAGGGAGACCGCTTCAGCGTCGGTGATCTCCCCCGTGGCCGCGGCCTGGGCTAGTACGCCGGCCAGGTCGTCACGCGGTGCGTCGCGGCGGTTGCCCAGGAGCTCGGTGATGCGCTGGCGGGTCACTTCACGGGCCGCCTTGCTGCGTTCTGTGTCCCCGGCGACTGACAGGGCCTCTTCCGCGGTCGCGGCCCACTGACGCCAGTCGCCCTCCTCCGTCCCCAGCAGGGAGCAGACGACGGCGATGGGAAAAGGGCCCAGCAGGTGCTCCATCAAATCGGCAGGGGCACCGGCCCGCCGCATGCCCTCGATCAGCTCAGCGGCCGTGTGCTCAGCGACCGGGCGCAGCCGTTCCATGCCCTTGGTGGTGAAGGCCCTGGCGACGACCTTGCGCAGGTGGGTGTGGCGGGGCGGGTCGATGTATTGCAGTCCTGCGGTCTGCGAGGCGACGGGCGCGGGAAACATGCTGGTCACGGAGCGGCCCACGACGTGTTCGCGGACAAACCGCGGATCGGAGGTGACGAAGCGGACATCCTCGTAGCGAGTCACCAGCCACGCGTGTCCCGAACCGTGGGGCAGCTTGATCCGCGTCACGGATTCGCCGCTGAGAACCTCGTCCAGGAAGGGATCAGGGTTGAGAGCGGGCAGGTCATCAACCGGCCAGAACCTCGCCTGCGGAGCTGGCGCCCCAGTCGTAGAATCGAAGGTCACACCCCCCTACTTCCCCACAGCGCCGGTGAACCGACGGCACATCACTCCTGCGGCCCTACCCTCACCAAGCCCCCTGCCACTGCGAGAGCTCGCCCTAGTGTTCGGAATTCGAGCTCCGCAGGCTGGCCGCATCGCCCACTCGGTCCCCTGCCCGCCCACAGACGTTCCCGTAAGGTCACCGTGCCCGCCCTACGGCCCCTTCCCCAGCTTGACGCGGTATTTGACTACTTATCAGCGATCCACCCGCTTCATCACACAGGGGGCGTCGTGAGCGGGTTAAGCAGCGTCGCCGGTGCTGTGGTGGGCGCGGGCCGCGCGCAGGTAGCCGGCCATCATGAAAGCCCGGCGCCCGAGCAGTGATTCCCGTCCCGGCGCACCAGCGGAGCCACCCGGCTGCCTCGCGGACAGCCGAGACTGCGGGCCACCGACCTTCGGACGAGCGGTGCATGTGCGCCACGAGGCGCCTACTGGCCTGATGACTCACCTACGCCCGAATAGGTGACGGGAAGCACACAACCTGTGACTGGGCTCAGTTGCCAAGGACGGTTATCTGAGGGGCCCCGCGTGATCGTCGATGAAAATTCACATCGAGCGTCCGAGCACGACGGCTGCGACTCTCATAAATGAGATGTGCAAGTCTCTGGTGGGGGGTACTCAGACGGTGGCGACTGGGGTGCGATGGTAACCCGCACTCTTCGGACATGTGGAGGTCGCATATGGCGCACATAAATATACGCGGGGCAGCGCTCGTCTCTGCCGGCCTTCTGGCTCTTACGGCGGCTCCCGCTCTGGCCACTGCCCAGCCGACAGCTGCACAGATTCCCTGCCGCACCGCCGACCTGGGCCTCGACTGGACGACCGACGGAACGGCGAAGCCCGGCGGCAGTAACACCGAAGAGCAGGTCAGCGTCGTCGTAGCGGTCAAGAACAGCGGCTCAAGCGCGTGCACCCTGCGAGGCTTTCCGAAGGTGACCCTGAAGATGGGCACGGAGACCAAGGGCGTGGAGACCGAAACATTTTTCAACCAGCAGACGCCAAACCCAAAGACCGTGACGCTCAACCCGGGGGGTACCGCGCGGTTTACCATGACATTCCTCTCCGGGAAGACCGATGACAACGTCATCGACCCCGGGGTCGCGGCTATCACCCCGCCCGGCAACACACAAGCCAAGGAACTGCGGTGGATATGGGGGATGGTCCAAAAACAAGAAGCGGCCACCCACCCGCTCAACTACGTCGGCCCCCTAACCCGCTGACACCCCGACGCAACAGAGCGAAAACAGCCGACAGCAACGCCGGGCGGCCGCGGGCGCTGCCCTCCGACGGGATGTTCTGCCGCAGGCCCGGTGAGCGGCTGGGGCGACAGGGCGGCACCCAGGACGCCATCAACACCACCGCAGCAGCCGCCGGCGCCGCGCTCATCCTCGCCGCCGGAGCCGCCTATGGGCTGCGCCGTCGTACCGCCCGCCAGGACTGACCCCGGCACGGGCATGGCGTTTCCCGCTCGCAGGAGCCGCCGCGGTGTGCGCACCGCGGCGGCCACCGGCTGCGCCACCGTCGGCATGGCCCTGCTGGCGGGGGGCTTTCGTACCCGGCCGGCAGCCCCCGCCCGCACCACCGCCACCGGCCACCCAGCACACACAGCCCCACACGCACGCGCCCTCCCACGACGTGGCAGTGCTCCCTTCCTCCGAGCCTGTCCGGATCACCGCCAAGCGCATCGGCCTGGCCGCACCCGTCGAAGCGGTCGGCCTCGACAAGGACGGAACGGTCACCATGCCGACCGACGCCGACCACGCCGACTGGTACACCGGCTCAGTAACACCCGGAGAGCGGGGCAACGCCATCCTCGCCGCCCACCTGGACTCCACCACCGGCCCCGCCGCCTTCTACAGCCTGGGAGCCCTGCGCAAAGGCGACCACATCACCGTCCAGCGCAGAGACGGCCGTCAAGCGGTCTTCACCATCACCACCATGAACGTCTACGACAAAGAGGCCTTCCCCTCCCAGACCGTCTACGGACCCACTACCATCCCCCAGCTGACACTCATCACCTGCGCCGAATGGGACAAAGAAGCCAAAACCTACCGGGCCAACCTCGTCATCACCGCGCACCCCACACCGCCTCCGACTTGATTCATTCAGGCGCTGCGGGAGCGGAAGTAGAGGTCACCACGGTGCGCCTGGCCGATCTCCACATTCCGCCCGGCGTGGCAACGGACATGGGCGCCGGCGATGACTGGCCGCGCGTGCACAAGCAGCTACCGGCCTCGCAGATCCTCGTCGTGGCCACCCCTGCATAGGTGGGGCATCCCTCCTCGATCGCACAGCGGGTGCTGGAGCGGATGGACGCGATGCTCAGCGAGACCGACGCCGATGGCCGGCCGGTCGCCCACAACCGGGTCGCCGGCGTGGTGGTGAACGGCAACGAGGACGGCGCCCATCACGAGATCCCCCACATCGCCTGCGGGCTGATGGACTTCGGCTACACCATCCCCGGGCAGGCATGGACCTACTGGAACCGCAGCCCAGGCCATGCCCTCCTCTCCTCACGGGAGCATGGGGCGCCGCCTGGCACCACATTCATGCTGGCGCCACTCGACGGGCTTCGCCACGGACCGGCGACGGAGGGGAACCGAGTCCCGCGGTCCGATGTGGCGGTGTCGGCATGCGGACCGGGCTGGTGAGTGGCGGTGGCCGGGCGGAAGCAGACGAGGAAGGGCGCGCCCCCTCTGGTCACTGACCTCCCTGTCACGGGCCGCATGTCTCTCCGGCCGGGCGCTCCGCGCTTCTATCTCCGGCCTGCGTTGTTACTAGAATGGCCGGGTGGAGGACATCGATGCGATCGCGGCGTTGCAGGATCCAGTGCGGCGCCGTCTGTACGAGTACGTCGTGGCGCAGGGCCGGGAGGTCGGCCGCAATGAGGCGGCCGAGGCGGCCGGGGTGGCGCGCACCCTCGCCGCGCACCATCTGGACAAACTGGCGAATGCCGGGCTGCTGGAGACGGGCAGCCGCCGTCTGACGGGCCGTTCGGGGCCGGGGGCGGGCCGTCCCGCCAAGGTGTACACGCGGGCGCGGGCCGAGCGGTCGGTGTCGCTGCCCGCCCGTGACTACCGCACCGCCGCCGAGGTGCTCGCCGAGGCCGCCGATCAGGCCGGGTTGGACGCGGGGCTCTGCGCGGCCGCGCGCCGCCGGGGTGAGGCCCTGCGCGGGTCGGCGGCGCCGTGCGGCGGCCTCCAAGAGGCCATGGAGATGCTGGCCGCCCGTGGCTACGAGCCACGCCTGGAGGGTGCCGGGGAGGCGGCCGGGGCCGCCGTACAGGTCCGTATGCGCAACTGCCCCTTCCATGCCGTCGCCGAGCGCTTTCCGCCGCTGGTCTGCGGCATGAATCTCGCGCTGCTGGAGGGGCTGCTCGGTCCGGACGGTCCCGTCCGCGCCCGCATGGACGCCCGGCCGGGGGAATGCTGTGTGGTGGTCGAGGCCTATAAAAACAATGAGCATTGACATAGAAAAGTGAGGCGTGTTGGGATGAGGTCATGACCGCATTCGCGCCTGCCGCCCACCTGGCCCAGCTCAACGTCGCCACGCTCCGCCACCCGCTCGACGACCCGCGCACGGCGCCGTTCGTCGAGTTGCTCGACCCGGTCAACGCCGCCGCCGACGCAGCGCCCGGCTTCGTGTGGCGGCTTGTGGAGGAGGGAGCGGGCGACGCCACCGGCCTGCGCCCGGCGGGCGAGGACGTCATCGTCAACCTGACGGTGTGGCAGACACGGGAGGCACTTTGGGACTTCACCTACCGCAGTGGGCACCTCGAAGTGATGCGACGGCGCCGCGAGTGGTTCGAGCCGCACGTTGAGGCGCACCTGGTGCTCTGGTGGCTGCCCGCCGGGCACCTCCCCACCGTCGGCGAGGCCCTGGAGCGGCTGGCGGACCTGCGGGCGAACGGACCGTCCCCGCGCGCCTTCACCTTCGCCGCTTTCTACACCGCAGCCGAGGCCGACCAGCACCATCAGGCCGTACCGTAGGAGCGGTAGCAGCAGTCGCCCGCTCCGGATGCGCTGCCTCGTCGACGCGCCTGTCATTCAGCTGCGGCGCCCTCACCCCGACCTTCCCGGCCGCCGTGCGGACTGGTGCTGTCAGTGCCGGCCAGCCAGCCGGCTCCGTCCCCTCTGCGCTTCGAGCGGCAAGCCACAGACCGACGGCTGATCCTTCGACAGGGCGCGCGCACCCTGCTCCTGGGCCGCGAGGAAACCGACGGCTGCTGCCGCTACCTCCACCTGCACCGTCTGCCCGGCCACCGCTCCCCGCTGCCGCCCCTGCGCGCCTCGCAGCTACGCACCCGTGCAAACTGGACACACCAATACGCACGATGGCGGGAAGAGACGGCGTACGGCCCGCTGCACCACGGGCGCTGGCGGCTGACCCGCCGCACCGCCTTCGCCCCGGGCATCTGGACCACCGACCTGGTCCGCGACTGGCCGCACACCACCCTCGAACTGCTCTGCGGGGGCGGCTGGCATGGCAATGCGTGGAGCTGGTGCGGCTGCCGGACGAGAAGGGCTGGCGGCGAGAGGCCGAAGAGATCACCCAAGCACACCGGAAGCGGCTGGCGGCCGGCCCGCGCCCGCGTGACCAGCGGCGATACGCGGTCACGGAGCAGGGTTACACCGACGTGATGGCCGGCCTCCCGTACGACACGGCCGCCACCCCCATATTCGCAAGCCCCCACGACTGACCGCAACGCACCACGGCGCCCACTACACGCCAAAGCCCAGCTGCCAACAGGGCGGACAACAGCTTCCCTGCTCCGTACAACCGCATCACACGGCACCCACCCCGGCGGCAGCGGCGCCGCACGCAGTAGGCGGCACGGAGCGCCCTGCCCCATTCGATTACGAGGGGCTGGCTCGTGTGAGACGGCGTACGCCTTGTGGTGGCAGCCCGAAGTGGCGCACCCTCAGGTACTCATCGGTCGACGCCGTGGTCGGTTGTGGATGGTGATGGTTCCGGGTGACTTCCTCGGCGGTCGTGAAACAGTTACCGGACGGCTCAGACCACGGGCGGCGGCGGAGGGCCCGGCGGCTGGGCCGCGTTCATACCTCGCCGCGTCGCAACCGACACGGCCTCCATGTCCGCTGGGTCGCTGCGCCGCAGAACGAAGATCTTCACCAGAGCCAGCAGGCTCGGACCGCATAGCAGCACCGACAGCCACCAAGAGTCCTTCGCCACGTACACCCCGGCGCCGAGCATTCCGATCGCGACGAGCGTGCCCGCCACCAGACCGGCCATGTACCGCTTGTGGGCTGCGACCTCGCGCTGCGCCCGGGCCTCCGTCTCGGCAGCCGCCTGCTGCATCTCCAGCCGGAACATGCGCTCCTTGTGTTCCCGACGCAGCTGCGGCTCCAGCGCCTTCAGGGCAACGTCCAGCTGCTGGGGATCGAGCACCGCGCCCCACTGCGCTGCGATGCTCATGCCGGCGGACACGACAGGGTCACTGCCGGGGGTTTGAGGCGTGGGGAGGGCCCCCCTGTCCTCCGTGGTCACTGCTGGGCCCCTCCGCCACCGTTGCCGGCGGGCGTGTAGTCGAGTTCGGTCGGCCCGGGCGGTGGCCCGAGTCGGAGAAAGAGCATGGCGAGCGCGTGGTCGATCGCGTTGCCGGAGTCGGCCGCAACTGCTTCGCGCTCCGCTGTCGACAGCCCGTTCGTCAAGGACGCGGCGAGGACCCGCCGGATACGCGCGAGCTCCACGCTCCGGATGACAGCCTCGCGCTGGAAGTTGAGGACGCTCTCGGGCTGGAGGCCAGCCACCTCCGCAGAGTCGCGCAAGCGCTCCACTGCCTCGGCCCAGGCGAGCCGCGCCGCTTCCTCCTGCGGTTCAGAGACGATGGCGCGCAGTTTCTCGGGCGAGAAGTATGAGACGTAAGAAGCAGAGGTGCGTTCAGCACGCACCCCATCAGCACCCATTTGGAAAACCATCATGTAGTCGCCCATGTCGATAGCCCCGGAAACGGTGTTGTCGCCTCCGGTTGCGATCGAGCGTTCGCCCGCAGCCTTCGGGGAGGTAGCTGCTTCCTTCCGCCTTCCGCGACGCGTGAACAGGGTGACGATGGAACCGAGAGCTGATGACAGCGCCTTGGACAAGGCCATGGCGGTCTCCCCCTCCCCGTCCGCCGAAGCTTGCCTAACGACGCTACCGAACCGAACAGAGGTCTACAACGCGGACCGCCGGATCCGCCCGCCAAACTGGGCACATGAAGCTACCGCGCGGGGACGGCACCGGCGGGGCGGTGGCATCCAAACTGTCCGCAAGCGGTGACGGGTCTGCCCGGCGGTGGCAGGTTCGCTACGACGCTGCAATGGAATCTGGCCCCAAAGACGGGGCGCCAGGCGGGACGCCGGGGCCGGAAACGGTCTCTCGGCACGGGGCATCGGGGTCACGGGCGGGCACAGCGAGGAAGCTACGGCAGGGTCAGCGCCTATCTGCGAGAGGAGCGCACCTCGCCGCGGCCGGTCACCGCGCAGCCGCCGGCACCCCGCGTGGCGACGAAACGGATCCTCAGCCGACCCGAGACGCTGACCGAGATCGAACAGCTCCGGCTCAAGGCCGTCCTGGCCCACTGCCCGCAACTCGACGCCCTGACCGGTCACGTCCGGTCCTTCGCCCAGCATGCTCACCGAGCGCCAGGGCGAACGACTGCCGCAATGGCTCGACGCCGTCCGCCAGGACGACCTGCCCAGCCTCCACACTCTCGCGGCCGGCATCGACCGAGACCGCGACGCGGTCATCGCTGGCCTGACGCTGCCATGGAACTCCGGAGTCCTCGAAGGCCATGTCAATCGGATCAAGGTGCTCAAGCGCCAGATGTTCGGCCGCGCAGGCTTCGACCTCCTGCGCAAACGGTCCTGCTCGCCCCGTAGTCATGTTGTCAGTCCCTGATGCGAGGATCCGGGCGGCCTTACACAAGGGAGATCAGCATGGGTACCTGGGATACCGGTACCTTCGACAACGACACAGCCGCAGACTTCGCCAACGCTCTCGACGACGCCGAGCCCGAGGCGCGCGAAGCCATGATCCGAGGCGTCCTCATCCGGACGATCGACGCCACCGGCTGGCTATCTCACGGAAGCAGAAGAGGCGGTGGCCGCCGCTGCACTCATCGCGGCGCAATGTCCGGGAGGCGAACCCGTCGACATGTCCTACGGTCCGGAAACACCTATGCCAGTCTTCCCTTCCGACCTTCGGGCACTCGCCGACGACGAAGCCCTCGCCCGCATCGCCAGCGACGAGGACGGGCCAGCCTCAAACTGGGTCGACCCGGAGGACTGGAAACAGTGGCGAGCCACACTCACGCACCTTCGCGCAGTGCTTGCCCCGCCACCCTCTTCCATCGCTCTCTTCGATGTCCAGCGATAACGGAGCGTCACTCGGCACGAAAGCTGAGCCAGAACCTGAAGGCGGACAGCGTCTGTCGATGACTTTGGGCAGCAATCGGTGATCACTGGGCGTCAACATGTCGACGAGTTTTGACGGCGCTGGAGGGCTCCCCGGCTGCCACTTGCGCCCGGACTGTGCCCGCGAGATTCAGGCGCTGGACGGCCGCCTTGATCAGTCGGGACGATCGCGTGCTCGTCGAAAAGCTGTTCAAGGGCTTCGTGGCCGTGCTCGCGACGGTATGCCATCTCGGCTGCGGTGACCGGCAGGGCCCAGAGGACGCGGGCATGGCCGTCCGGTAGCGGACAGTGTTCCAGGTCAGGGCCGTGCAGGTAGGGGAGGCTGATCAGCAGGTGGTCGCAGTGGGACCCGGGCAGCCACGGCTTCCCGGTGGGCAGGCTGTGCTCGAGATCGAGATGGTGATCGGAGTGGTAGTAGGCGGTCATGGCCAGGAGCTCAGCAAAGCGTTCATCGCGGGCGGGCGCGGAGAGGACGAACTCGAGGCCGTGCCCGTCCGTCTCGACCGTGCAGCAGCCGGCGGTGATATAGGACCAGCTGTCGGTGCGACGTCCCGGGGCTGACGGTGAGGATCCTCAGGTCTGGAACTGCCTCCCTTCGTCCAGGTCCCAGGTCGTAGTCGCTGACCGTGATCGCATGGCCGGTGAAAAAGTCGCGAACGTGCGCCTCGACGCATGCTATCGCCCGCTGGTTGCGCTCGCTCTCGAACATGATGGAGAGGATCTCACGGCTGATCCAGGTGTCCTGGCTGTGAGTCCGCCCCGCCGCAGGCGGGGCGGACCCGGATGGTTCAGCCGGCCTTGACCGGCTCTCGGCTCGGGCTCGGGTGCTGACGAGGCGGTAGGAGTCGGTGCCGGCAGGCAGCTGCGTCTGTATCCGACCGAGCGCGGCAGCGCGCTGGACCACCTGCTGGCGGCACCCGTCCCGCCGCTGTGGGACGCCGCCTCACCGGCGGCCGGCCACGCTGGACGAGCGCCCGGCCGGGGCGGCGGCCAGGCCGTCGTCCTGCCCGAGACGATCGTCGTCGACCGGGGCAAGGTCTTCGTCTCCCGGGCGTTCACCGCCGCCTGCGAGACCCTCGGCATCAGCGTCCAGCCCGCCCCGCCCCACGCCCCACCGCCAAAGGCATCGTCGAGCGGACCGTCGGCACCATCAACGCGCTGTTCTGCCAGCACCTGCCCGGCCACACCGGATCCGACGTCACCCGCCGCGGCCCCGACACCGAACACGAGGCCTGCTACAGCGTCGCCCAGCTGCAGGACCTCCTGGACGAACGGCTGGGCATTACCACCACCGCCCCCACGAAGGCCCGCGCCACCCGATGATGCCCCGCAAGGCACTCACGCCGAACCAGATGTGGGCCGCCCTGGTCGCCGTCGCCGGATACGTGCCCGTCCCGTTGACCGGCCACGACCACCTCGAGCTTCTGGCCGTACGCTGGCAGGCCATCACCGCCTCCGGTATCCGCCACCCACCACCGCACCTACGACGCGGACCTCCTCGCCCCCTACCGCGGCCAGCCCTCCCCCATCGCCGGCCGCGGCGGGAAATGGGAGATCCACTACAACCCCCACGATGTGCGCCAGATCTGGCTCCGGCTCCCTGACGGGCATCTGGCCGAGATCCCGTGGATCCACCGCGACCATGTCCACGATCCGTCGGAGTCGACCAGCTCGACCCGCGGGGGCGGCGCGGGGTCAGGCTGGGGCTGTACATCGGCTGTGCTGCTGCTCCTTGTCCCGGGCCACCGCCGAAGCAGCCCCGCGTGCCGACGGCGTAGAACGCTGGTCATCACCATCGACGGTCCGGGCACGTGACTGCGGCGGCACAGGGGCAGAACGTGTCACTTCTCCTGAGGGCCGACACTGCTCCCCTCACGTAAACCTTCCGCCTCTCCAGAACTCATGACTGTCGTCTCCCCGTCCTCACCACCGTCTCTCTCCCCCACAAAGCCGCTGGAGCCGCCGCTACGGCCCCGTCGGCTTCGGCCTGATCCGTTGAGTGCCGACACGGGCCTCATGGCATGGTTCAGAAGCTCTCATGTCGTGTTCGCCTCTCGGGTGTGGCGTTCTCCCGGGCTGGACGCTCCGGCTCGTGGGCGCCGCGCAGCCACTGGGCCAGGCCTCGGACTGTCGGGTGGGCGAAGAGGGTGGCGACGGGCATGGGGGTTCCGGTTTCGCGGCGGATGGCTGAGACGAGGCGTACCGCGCGCAGTGAGTCGCCGCCGAGTTGGAAGAAGTTGTCGGTGACCGAGAGGTCCGGTACGTCGAAGAAGTCGCTCCAGATGGTGAAGAGCAGCTTCTCCTCGGCGTCCGACGGGCCTTCGGGGACGGCGGTGTCGAGGCCGTCCGTGGCTGCCTCGTCGGGCAGCGCGGCGAGCGCGGCGCGGTCCACCTTGCCGTTCGGGGTGAGCGGGAAGGTGTCGCGGACCGACACCGCCGAAGGGAGCATGTAGGTGGGCAAGCGCTGCCCCAGGTCTTGGCGGAGGGTGGCTCCGGAGCGGGTGGCCCCGGGCTGGAGGAGGACGTGGGCGGTCAGGCGGGTCCGGCCGCGCTCGCCGTGGACGGTGGCGACGGCGGTACGGACCCCGGGACAGCTCAGCAGGGCCGCTTCCACGTCACCCAGTTCGATCCGGTGGCCGCCTATCTTGACCTGGTCGTCACGGCGTCCGAGGAACTCGATTTCCCCGTTCGGCAGGAGCCGCCCCCAGTCGCCGGTGCGGTACAGGCGGCCACCACTGGCAGGATCGGTGACGAAGCTGCGCCGGGTCCGTTCCTCGTCGCCGAGGTAGCCACGGGCGACCCCGGCGCCCGCGATGCAGATCTCGCCGGTGACCCAGTGCGGGCGCGGACGCAGCAGCCGGTCGGCGACGAAGACGCGCTGATTGCGCATCGATGTGCCGTAGGGGATGGAGGTGCGGTGGCGGGCCTCGGGGGTGATGCGGTGCCAGATGGACCAGATCGACGCCTCCGTGGCGCCGCCGAGGCTCCACTGGACAGCGCTCGGGAACAACGCCCGCACCTCGTCGGGCAGTGACACGGGGATCCAGTCGCCGCTCATCAGGACGGCACGCAGCGGCGGCAGGCTCGACGGAGGCCGCGGCTCACCGCTGACATGGGCGCACAGCATGGCCATGAGGGCCGGGACGCTGTTCCATACCGTCACAGCGCTGTCGGTCATCAGGCGCAGCCAGTTGCCCGGTTCCCGCTCGTCGCCCGGTGCCGGGACCACGACGGCGCCGCCGGCCGACAGGGGGCCGAAGATGTCGTACACGGACAAGTCGAAGTGCAGCGCGGACAGCGCCAGCACCCGGTCCTCGGCGGTGAGCGACAGTTCGTCGTTCACGTCGCGGACGGTGTTGACGGCCGGGCCGTGCTCGATCATCACGCCCTTGGGTACGCCGGTGGATCCGGAGGTGTAGATGACATACGCCAGGTCCTCCGGCGACACCGTGACATCGGGGCCGTCGGGGAGGTCGCCGGGCACATCGGGCCCTGTCACCGCGGTGACCTCGAAGACCTCGATCCCCTCGGGCCAGGGCACGGTGGAACGTACGCCGGGCTGGGTGAGGACCTGGCCGATCCCTGCCGCGGCGAGCACACCGGCGATCCTCGCGGCCGGCCAGTGCGGGTCGACGGGCACATAGGCGGCACCGGCGCGCAGGACGCCGAGGCAGCCCACGACCTGCTCCCAGCCCTTCTCCATGACCACGGCGACCAGCGACCCGGGGGCTGCGCCCGCGTCGGCGAGCCGGTGCGCCAGCAGGGCCGATTCGGTGGCCAGTTCCCGGTAGGTGAGGGTGCGCCCGGGGGTGATGACCGCGACCGCGTCCGGGGTCTCCAGGGCCCGGGCCACGACGGCGTGGTGCAGGAGCGCGTCCTCTGGGAACGGCGGCACCGGTACGGCGGCGGCCGGCTCGGGGCTGTCCGAGCTCCCGGCCGCGGTGAGCGCGCCGTGTCCCGTGCACGGCAGGCGGACGGGCTCCGCCCAGGCGGACTTAACGACAGAGTTCACGGATCAGCCCTTCGTACGCGGCGAGCATGCCGTCCACGACGCCCTCGGGGAAGGCCTCCTCGACGACGTCCCAGTTGAGAATCAGTGCACCGGCTTCCTCGAACGCCTGGTGGTCGAGAATGACCTGCGGCGTCCGCACCCCGCTCCATACCGGCGTCCCCGAGTCACCCATCAGGCACAGAGCACCCACCGGGCCCGCCTCGGACCCAGGGGCGGAGTGCACCTGGCCCCCCAGCGTGCTGTTGAAGACGACCGGCATACGGGCCCGTCCCGCCTCGCCGTCCAGCCGGCTCAGGTCACGCAGGAAGTCGAGACCGGTGTAGGCGGTGTGCTCCATGTCGAGCATGAGCTGCCGCTGCACGGCGGCCGCCGTCTCCCGGAACGGCGCGGCCTGGTCGACCCGTACCTCCAGCAGGTTCGTGGAGGAGAAGTTCCCCACCACGTCGGACATGTCCGTGGCACCAGCCGCGCCCCGGTGCGAGACGAGCACGGTGAGCGTGAAGTCCGGCGTCCTCGACCAGGTGGCCAGCACCTGGCAGTAGGCGGCGAGGACGGCACTGGAAGGGGTCACTCCGGCGGAGGCCGCGTTCTTCTTGAAACGGTCCCAGTCGTCGGGTTCGACCCGGATGAAGCGGTTACCGAAGACGGGCCGGGTGATCTCCCCCAGCTTCACGGCCAGCGGGAGTTCCGGGGCGGACGGCAACGACGCGGCACGCTCACGCCAATATGTCCGGCTCGGTTCCATGGCGTCCGAGGCCTGGTACTCCCGCAGCGCCTCCACGTGGTCACGGAACGAGCCGGCGGGGGCGGGGAGGTCGGCGTCCGGGTCACGGTAGAGCCGGGCCCACTCGTTGAACAGCAGGGTGCTGCTCGCCCCGTCCGAGATCAGTACATCGATGGCGACGTGCAGCCGGGTGATCGTGTCGTCGACGCGTGTGGCCCTGATCAGGAACAGCGGCCAGCGAGTGGTGTCGAAGGTGTGGGACGTCACCTCATCATGGATCTGCGCCAGCCGGGCCGTACGCTCCTCGGCGGTCAGCCGCCGGATGTCCTCGACGGGGATGGACCACCCGGGGACCTCGCCCAGCACCCGCTGGTGGCCGGCCGGATCGAACACGGCGCGCAGCATCTCGTGCCGCTCCGCCAGGCGCCGGAAGGCGTCCTCCGCCGCCCGGACGTCGAAGCCGGCCAGGTCGACCTCGATACACAGCACCGTGGGGACGTTGCCCAGCTCGAAGTCACCGGCCCTTCCCGCCAGGTACGCCTCCTGAAGCTTGGTCAGGGGAAAGGGGGGCGAGTCCGGGCGCGGCGGCCTCCCGGTGCGTCCGGCCCCGGCGGCCCGCTCGGGCGCGGCTTCGGCGGCCGGTCGGGACGCCGGATCCGCTACGGCGTCCGTGGCGGAGGCGGGAGCGGAGTCCGAGGCGGCTTCCGCCGGTTCCGAGACGGGAGCGGAGGTCTCTTCCCGGGGTGCGAAGAGCTCGGCCACGTGCTGGGCCAGCTCCTCGGGGCTCGGGTGGTCGAAGACGGCGGTGGCGCCGAGCCGCACCCCCAGGCCGCGGCCGATCCGGTTGCGCAGCTCCATCGACGTCAGCGAGTCGAAGCCCATCTCGTAGAACGACCGCTGGGCGTCCACGCGGTCGGGCTTGGTGCCGAGCAGGGCGGCGACATGGTCCTTGATGACGCCGAGGAGGGCCGCGATCCGCTGGTCCGCCGACGTGTCGGGGGACTCCAGCAGGGGACGAACCGCCTCCGTGGAGGAACCGGCACCCTGCGCACCGGCCACCGGAGCCGGTGCCCGATCAGCACCGCCGACGACCCTGGTGGGGGCGGGGACGGCGGATGGCGCGGACGCCGTGGCGGCCGGCGAACGACGGGCCTGGCGGGATGCGGACCGGCTCCGGTCACCCCGGGCCGTGCCATCAAGGCGCCGCCGCGTGAGGGCGGACAGCAGGAAGGGTCCGTCGACCGGGCCGGGCGTGTCCTCGTCGGGGAAAGCCAGCCGGGCCCCCACCAGTGCCGCGGTGCCGCTGGTCAGTGCGCTGTCGAAGAGCGCGAGACCGTCCTCGGTGGCGAAGGGCGCGACACCGTTGCGACGCAGCCGCAGCAGGTCCCCCTCGTCGAGGTGGCCGGTCATACCGGTCGCCTCCGCCCACAGCCCCCACGCCACGGCGTGCACCGGGCGCCCCTCGGCACGACGGAGGGCGGCGAACTGGTCGAGGAAGGTGTTGGCTCCCGCGTAATTGGCCTGGCCCGGCCCGCCGATGACGCCGTAGAGGGAGGAGAACAGGACGAAGCAGCTCAGCGGGTCATCGCGGGTCGCCACATCGAGGTGGAGGGCGGAGTCGGCCTTGCTGCGGAGGACAGCACGGAGCTGCTCCGGCGTCATGTTGGCCACGGTGGAGTCGTCGAGGACACCCGCCGCGTGAACGACGCCGGCGACCGGCCCGTTCGCGCGGACCTCGTCGAGGGCTCGCCGTACCTCGTCCGCGTCCGCGACATCGGCCGCCAGGACGCGTACGGTCGCACCGAGGCCGGCCATCTCGGCGCAGAACTCGCCGATGCCGGGCGCCCGTTCGCCGCTGCGGCTGATCAGGGCGAGCGAGGTGGTGCCCCACCGGGACACCAGGTGGCGGGCGATGGCGCGGCCGAGGGTGCCGGTGCCGCCGGTGATGACGACGGTGCCACCGCTCAGGTCGGGCGCTTCCGCCGTACCGCCGCCGGCCGGTGCGGTGTGCGGGGTGAGCTGCGGCACCAGCACACGGTCGGCCCGTACGGCGAGCTGTGGCTCGGTCCGTGTCAGCGCCCGTACGAGCGGGTCGGCCGACTCCAGGGCGTGGTCGTCGACGTCGACGATCCGGAACTGGCCGGGGCGCTCGGTCTGCGCGGAGCGCACCATGCCCCAGACCGCGCTGTCGCCCAGGGCGAACGTCTCGTCGCCGGGTACGGCGACCGAGTCGCGCGTCACGAAGGTCAGCACCGCGCGGCCCTCCAGGTCCTCGGCGCGCAGCCAGGTCTGGAGAATGTCGAGCGTGCGTTGCGCGGAGGCGTGGACCTGGGTCGCTGGGTCGTTCCCGCCCTCCGGTGACGGGACGACGACGTGCCAGTCGCCCGGGATACTGGAAACGATCATGATCGCCTCGTCGAGGGTGGCGACCGAGATGCCACCGCGATTGGCGTCACGGAGCAGGCCCGGCAGCCGGCCCTCTCCCCCGCCGACCACGCACAGGCGCGGCGTACCGGTATCGGAGGACCCGGCGCCGGCACGGGTCGCCTCTTCCCAGGCGACGGTGTACAGACCCGCACGGTCCAGGTCCACTGCAAGGTCCTGGTCCGGGCTCGGACGGGTGGCACGGGTGAGGTCCAGGTCGCGTACGACCATCCGCTCGACCGCCAGCACGACCGTGCCGTCGTCGGCGGTCAGGGTGAGAGAGATCGCGTCGTCGCCGACCCGGCGGGCGAACGCCTGGCATGTCTCACCGGGCATCGCGGGGCCGAGGCGTACGCCGTGGAAGACGAAGGGCACGGCGATCCGGCCCGCGGCGGGCTCGCCCAGCATCCCGCAGGCGACGGCGGCGTGCAGGGCGGCATCGGTCAGCGCCGGGTGCGCGGCGAAGCCGCTGTGGTTGACGAGCGCGGCGGTGGGCAGGGCGACGGCCGCACGGACGTCGTCGCCCTGGTGCGCGCCGGAGCGGACACCCCGGAACGCCTCGCCGTAGCCGTACCCGCGCTCGCGGAGCCGCGCGTACATGGCGTCCTTGTCCACGATGGCGGCGCCGTGCGGAAGGGCCAGGTCGGCGGCTGCAGGAGCGGGCTGTGGCCTGGGCACGGCCAGGACGCCGTCGGCGTGACGCTGCCAGGAGTCGCTGCCGGCCTTGCGGGAGTGCACGGTCACCGCTCTGGCGCCCCGCGCGTCGGCGGGCTCCACGGTCACCTGGACGTCGACGGGCGAGCCGTCCATCGGCAGGATCAGGGGGTCGCTGAGCAGCATCTCGTCGATGCCCTCGCAGCCCAGTTCACCGCCCGCCGTCAGCAGCAGCTCCATGAAGGCGGTGCCGGGCAGGAGGGCCGTGTCCTCCACGCGGTGGTCCATGAGCCAGGGGTGGCTGCGGACCGACAGACGGCCGGTCATCACCACCGTGCCGTTGGGGGTGTCGACGACGGAGGAGAGGAAGGGATGGGCGCCGGCGCGGACCGTTCCCCTCGCGCGTGGCACGGCGGCTTCGACGGTGGCCGGCTCCAAGGCCGGCCGCGCGGCTCGCGCGCCGACCGGGACGGGCTCGGAGGGCAGCCAGAACCGCCTGCGCTCGAAGGGGTAAGTGGGAAGCTCGGCACGCGCCGCGGCCAGGCTCGTGGCCGTGACGGAGTCGAGGACGGGCAGCAGCCGCTTCCAGTCCACCGGGTGACCTTGTACGTACGCCGTCGCGGCAGACATCAGGAAGCGTTCCCAGGTGCCCTGGTCGCGCTTGAGCGTGCCGCACACCGGTGGACGGCCGACCGTGCCGCCCAGGATGGCCTCCAGGGAGCCGGTCAGCACGGGGTGGGGGCTGATCTCGATGAATGCGTCGTAGCCGTGGGAAGCCATTTCCTCGATGGTCTCGGCGAACCGTACGCGCCCGCGCAGGTTGCGGTACCAGTACGCACCGTCGAGTTCATCGCCGCGCATACGGCGGCCCTCCACGGTGGAGAACACGGGGACGGCGGAGGCGCGGGCCGTGATGCCGGCGAGCCCGTCGGTGATGAGGTCTTCGAGTTCCTCCACGACCGGGGAGTGGGAGGCGCACTTGGCCGGGACACGGCGGGCGTAGACGCCACGGCTGTCGCACAGGTCCAGGAGCCGGGCGAGGCCGGGCTCGTCGTCACCGGAGAGGATCACGAAGGACGGCCCGTTGGTGGCGGCGATCACCAGATCGGCATCGGCCTCGGCGAGGAGGGCGGCGGTCTCGTCGGCGGAGGCGGCGACGGCCGCCATACCGCCCCTGCCGTGCCGCTCCAGGACCTGGCTGCGGCAGGCGACGACTTCAGCCGCCTGCTCCAGGTCAAGGGCGCCGGCCAGGCAGGCCGCGGCCACCTCGCCCTGCGAGTGGCCGACCACGGCCGCCGGTTCGATCCCGGCATGCTGCCACAGGGCCGCGAGGCCGAGCATGACGGAGAAGAGGAGCGGCTGGATGACGTCGGTGCGCTCCGGATCGACGCTGGTGTCCTCGCCGTGGAGCACGGCCATGAGGTCGTAGTCCAGGTGCGGTTTGAAGGCGGCGGCGCACTCCTCGACGCGCTGCCGGAATACGGGCGACTCGACCAGGAGCCGTGCGGCCATGCCGGGCCACTGGGAGCCCTGGCCGGGGAAGACGAAGACGGGCCGGCGGATACGGCGTGCCTCGCCGTGCACGGCAGCCGCTGTGGCGGTCTCCATGCCCCCGGTGCGGCCGGCGCCCCGGGCGCCGTCGGTGTCCTCGACGTCGTCCGCGAACTCCCGCAGTGCGGCGGCCAGTTGCGGGCGTCCGGTGCCGAGGAGGACGGCACGGCAGTCGTGGTCCTCGCGTTCGGTGCGCAGCACGTGGGAGAGGGCGGACAGGCAGGCGGTACCCGTGGCGATCCGGTCCGCCACGGCCCGGGCGTAGGCGCGCAGCGCGGTGGGCGTCTTGGCGGAGAGCTTCAGCACAGCCGGACGGTCCGCGCCGTCGTCCCCGGGTGCGACGGCGTCCCGGTCCTCCTCCCAACTCTCCAGGATGACGTGCGAGTTGGTGCCGCTGACGCCGAAGGAGGATACGGCGCACCGTCGGACCGAGGCACGCAGCGGCCAGTCGCGGTTGTGGCGCAGCACCTCCACGGTGCCCGACCAGTCGACGTGGGAGTTGAGCGGGCCGTCGACGTGCATGGTGCGGGGCATCTCCCCGGCACGCATGGCGGTGAGGCACTTGATCACACCGCCGACACCGGCGGCGGCCATGGAATGGCCGATGTTCGACTTGAGCGAACCGAGCCAGACCGGCTCGTCGCGCCGGCCCTGCCCGTACGTGGCGTGGATGGCGTTCACTTCGATGGGGTCGCCCAGCTTGGTCGCGGTGCCGTGCGCCTCGACGAGCTGGACGTCCTCCGGCCCGAGCCCGGCATCGGCCAGCGCCTGATTGATCACCTTCACCTGGGCACGACCGCTCGGGGCGGTCAGCCCGTTGCTGGCGCCATCCTGGTTCACCGCGGTGCCCCGGATCACGCCGAGGATGGTCCGGCCGAGCCGCTTGGCCTTCGCCAGCGGCTCCAGGACCAAGACGCCCGCGCCTTCGGCCCACACGGTGCCGTTGGCCGCGTCGGAGAACGTGCGGCAGCGCGCGTCCGGCGACAGCGCCTGCTTACGGGCGTAGTCGACGAACATGCCGGGCCCGGCCAGCACGGTGCAGCCGCCGGCGAAGGCCAGGTCGGTCTCCCCGCTGCGCAGCGAGCGTACGGCTGTGTGGATGGCGACGCCGGAGGACGAGCACGCCGTGTCGATGGTGAGCGCGGGGCCTTCCAGGCCCAGCAGATAGGCGATGCGGCCGGAGGCGACGCTGGGCGAGGTGCCGGTACCCATGAACCCGGCGGTCTCTTCCTGCCACTTCCACAGCGGCATGCCGTATTCGTTGGGCATCAGACCGACGAAGACCCCGGTGCGGGAGCCCTTGAGGGAGGACGGCACGATGCCCGCGCGTTCGATGGCCTCCCAGGTGACCTGGAGCAGGGTGCGCTGCTGCGGGTCCATGGCCTTGGCCTCGGCGGGGCGGATGCCGAAGAACGCGGCGTCGAAGGTGTCCGCGTCGTGCAGGAAGCCGCCCTGTCGGACGTAGGCGGGGTCGTACAGGTCCTCGGTGTGCCAGTCGCGGTTGGCGGGGAAGTCGCCCACGGCGTCGTGGCCGTCCCGGACGAGCTCCCAGAGGGATTCGGGGCCGGTGACCCCGCCGGGATAGCGGCAGGCCATCCCGATCACGGCGATGGCGTCGCGTGTCGCGTCGTACTCGGCCATCTCAGCCATGCTCGGACTCCATCTCTTTGTCGACGCGCTGCGCCAGTTCACTGAGGGTGGGGTGGTCGAAGAGGACCGTCTCGGACAGGTCCAGGGCCGTCGCGTCGACGATGCGGTCGAGGAACTCGATGAGCGACATCGAGTCGATGCCCTGGTCCGTGAAGGACAGGTCCGGGTCGAGCCGGGGGACCGATCCGCCGAGCACGACGGCCAGTTCGCGCTCCAGTACGGAGCGGACGAGCCACTCGCGGTCGGCACCGGGCGCGGTCCGCAGCCACGTCACGCGGAACAGGGCCGCCGGTCCGGCCTCACCGGTCTCCGGCCCGGCTTCGGTCTCCGCTACGACTACGGCCGTCGGTGCGGCTGCGGTCTTCGGTGCCGCTTCGGTCTCCGGTCCGGCCGCGCCGGCCGGCGCGTTCCCGGATCCGGAACAGGGCGGTTGCCCGGAGCGGGGCGGGGGCTCGGGTCCGGTCGATGCGGCCCGGACGGGCGCGGGTGGTACGTCCCGGACGGGCGCGGGTGGTACGTCCGGCTCCGGCGCGGCGGGGGCGGTCCCACCGGGGAGAGGAAACGTTTCTCTGCTGAAGCGGTAGGTCGGCAGGCCCAGCGCCCTGCGCGGCCGGTCACCGACCAGGGCGCGGACCGAGGCGCTGTCGCCGCCGTGGACGTAGGCGCTCGCGGACTCCACACAGCGCACGCCGTCGGCTCCGGCCGCGGTAAGCCAGTCGGCGGGGACGGCGAAGCCATGGCCCGCGGCCACCTTCGCCAGCCCCTCGCGGAGGTGCGTCCACCCGGCCCCCACGACCGCCGCGCGGTGCTCCCAGTGGGTACGGCGGACCAGGGCCTCGGCCACGGCGCCGACCGGCGGCCGCCCGGTCGGGAACGGGTGGTCCAGCAACGCCGCCGCCAGCTCCCGGACGGCCTGGGGTGTGCGCCCGGACAGGCACCAGACGGTGGGCTCCTCCTCCGTGTCGTCCAGCCGCTCGCGCGCGGCCGCCGGCGCGGGGCCCAGGATCACGTGGACGTTGGTGCCGCCCATGCCGAACGAGCTGACGCCGACGGCCTCGCCGTCCCCGAACGGTCGGTTCTCCAGCCTCGTGACGACCTCGATGTTGAGTTCGCGGAACGCGATGGCCGGGTTGCCCGCGCTGTGGTGCAGGGTCGGCGGCAGTTGCCCGTACCGCAGCATCAGGCACGCCTTGAGGAATCCGGCCATGCCCGCAGCGGATTCCAGGTGCCCGATGTTCGTCTTCACCGAGCCCACCCGTACGGGGCTGCCCTGTGGCCGGCCCCGGCCAACGGCCGCACCGACGGCGCGCGCCTCGACGGGGTCACCCACGGGGGTGCCGGTCCCGTGGAGTTCGATGTACACGATGTCGTCCGGGGTCACACCGGCGGCGGCGTGGGCGGCGGTCATCGCCTCGTACTGGGCGTCGGCCGAGGGGACCGTGAGCCCGCCACGCCCAGCGTCATTGCTGGTCGCGCCGGCGAGGACCACGCACTGGACGGGATCACCGTCGCGCAGCGCGGCGTCGAGCGGCTTGAGGACGACACAGCCGCCGCCCTCGCCGCGTACGTAACCGTCGGCGCGGGCGTCGAAGGTGCGGCAGTGGCCGTCCCGGGAGAGACCGCCCCACAGGTCGATCTGGTCGGTGACGCGCTGGAGGAGGTTGAGGTGGACTCCGGCCACAACGGCCGCCTCGCACTCACCCGTCCGCAGGGCGGTCAGCGCGCGGTGCACGGCGGCCAGCGACGAGGACTGCCCGGTATCGACGACCTCGCTGGGGCCGCGGAACCCGAAGTGGTGGGAGACCCGGTTGGCGAGCATGCAGCGGCTGCTGCCGGTGTGGCCGAACCGGTCCAGGGCGCCTGAGGTGAGGTACGTGAGACGGAAGTCGTCGGCGGAGGCGCCGACGAAGACTCCCCAGCGGCTGCCGTGCACCTCCGCCGCCGGCATGGCGGCGTCTTCCAGGGCCTCCCACGCGAGTTCGAGCAGGAGGCGCTGCTGCGGGTCCATGGTGCGGGCCTCGCGCGGCGAGATCCCGAAGAAGCCCGCGTCGAAGCCCTCGACGTCGTCGACGAAGCCACCACGACGGGCGGCCGGCACCGCGGAGCCCGCTGCTGCGGCGGCGTTCTCCCGGGCGGCCGCGGCGGCGGCGCTGTTCGCCGGGGTTCCCGCTGTGGCGGCCCCGTGGGCGCGGTCGGTCCACCGGTGCGGCGGTACGGCTCCGACGCTGTCCACGCCGCCGACCAGGTTCAGCCAGAAGTGGGCCGGGTCCTCGGCACCGGGGACGCGACAGGACATACCGATGACGGCGATGGGCGCCGGACGGTCACCGACGGGGTGCGGTACCGAGGTCACGCCGCCTCCCTCCCCGGTACCGGGCCGGGACCGACCCGCAGGGTCCGCAAGCCCCGGAAGGTGGGGCTGGCCTTCCACTCGTGGGCGGCGGCGGACTCGGACACCCGCAGCCCCGGACAGCGTTCGATGAGCGTCTCGAAGGCGACGATGACTTCGAGACGCGCCAGGTGCTTGCCGATGCAGTTGTGGATACCGCCGCCGAAGGCGAGGTGCTCACGGCGGGGCGCGCCGATGTCGAAACGCTCCGGTTCGTCGAACCGGCAATCGTCGCGGTTCGCGGCCGCGAAGGCGAGGAAGACGATGGCTCCCTCCGGGATGGTCACCCCGTTCAGCCGCACCTCCTCCGTGACGTAGCGGTAGAGGGACAGGTTGAAGGGCGACTGGTGGCGCAGCATTTCCTCGACCGCGCCCGGCACCAGCGTGGGGTCGGCCCACAGCCGGTCGCGCTGCACGGGGTGGGCGTCGAGCGTCAGGAAGCCGGTGGTGATGAGGTTCGCCGTGGTCTCATAGCCGGCCGCGAGCAGCGCGTACGCCTGCGCGACGGCCTCGGGCTCGTCGAGGGACGTGGCGAGGTGGCTCAGGACGTCCTCTCGGGGAGCGTCCCTCCTGGCCCGGATCAGTCCCCGCAGGTACTCGGTCATCGAGCCGGTGTCCCGCCGCAGCGCCTCGGGGGTGGCATCGCCGGTGATGGTCTGGACCCAGCCGTGGAAGGTACCCCGGTCCTCGTCCGTCACGCCGAGAGTGCGGCAGATCACCGATATGGAGAAAGGAAAGGCAAAATCCTGGACAAGATCGAAGCTGTCGGATCCGGCCACGGCGTCCAGCGTTTCGTGTGCGCAACGGCGGATGTCATCCCTCCGTGCGGCGACGGAACGGGCGGTGAAGGTCGCGTTGAGGGGCTTGCGCAGCCGGGTGTGTTCCGGCGGATCGTTGTTCGCCATGTTGTCGTAGAGCAGCGACGAACGGGCCCCGCCGCCCGTCCCCTCGGCACCGCCGGAAGAGTGCGCCGCGAAGAGCGGCATGGCCCGGTCGATACTTTTACGGAATCGCGGGTCCTGGAGAACGAATTCGATGTCCTCGTACGAGGTGATCAGCCAGGCTCTCAGGCCGGGCGGCAGGTAAGCCATTCCCGTCGTGAGAACGATTTCCCGCGGCTTGTTCCCATCCCGTCTGACGGTTCGGTACACCCGGTGGGGATCTGCGTAGAATTCCTGGTCAAGTGCTGTCGGACACCCATCGGGTGCGTCACGGCCTGGCATTTCACTCTTTCTAGGGTCGTCCGAGAATCAGCGACACGTTGTGTCCGCCGAAACCGAAGGAATTGGCGAGCGCGACGTCCCAGGTACCGGTGCGGGTCCGGCCCGCGGCGACGTCGAGCGGCACGTCGGGGTCGAGTTCGTCCAGATTGCGGGTGGGCGGGACGGTTCCATCGCGCAGCGCGAGCATGGCGGCCACGGCGCCGAGGGCCCCGGAGGCGCCCAGCAGGTGCCCCGTCATGGACTTCGTCGCCGTCACCACCGGGTGCGTGCCGATGGCTTCGGCGACGGCCTGGGCCTCTGCCACGTCGCCCTGGGGGGTGGACGTCGCATGCGCGTGGACGTGGCCGATGTCGGCGGCGGCGACCCCGGCGTCCCGGAGAGACATGCGCATCGCGCGGACCTGGCCGACCACGTCCGAGGCGGTGATGTGGGAGGCGCTGGAGGTGACGCCCGCACCGAGCAGGACACCGTGCGGCTTGGACACGCCACGAGCACGGGCGTGGTCGGCGCGCTCCAGGACGACGACGGTCGCGCCCTCGCCCAGGACGAAGCCGTCGCGGCCGACGTCGAACGGGCGGCACGCGCGCTCGGGGTCGTCGTTGCGCTTGGACAGCGCCGTCATCTGCGCGAACGCCGTCAGCGGCAGGGCGTGGACGCTGGCCTCGACACCGCCCGCGACGACGACGTCCGCCCGGCCGGCCCGGATGAGGTCCAGGCCGAGCGCGAGGGCCTCGGCGCCGGACGCGCAGGCGCTCACCGGTGCGTGGGCGCCGGCGAGCGCGCCGAGCTCCATGCTGACCCACGCGGCCGGGCCGTTGGCCATCAGCATGGGAACGGTGTGCGGCGAGACCCGGCGCGGTCCTGAGGTCTCCAGTACCTGGTTCTGGCCGAGCAGGGAGGTGACGCCCCCGATGCCGGTGCCGAGGACGACGGCGAGGCGTTCCCCGTCCACCTCAGGGCTTCCCGCGTCCGCCCACGCCTCCCGGGCGGTCACCAGCGCCATCTGCTCGGACCTGTCCAGCCGGCGCGCCTCGGTGCGCTTCATCGCGTCGGCCGGATTCACGGGGAGCTGAGCGGCGAGGCGTACTGGCAACGGCTCGGCCCATGATTCCTTCAGCGCCTGAATTCCGTTGTCCCCGGACCGCATCGCCGCCCATGTGGTGGCCATGTCGGCACCGATGGGAGTCATGGCCCCGAGACCGGTTGCCCATACGTCGATCGCTTTCTGCATGGCCCAGGACGCTAGCCACCCGGCAAGCCCATTGGCAAGTTTCCAATTCCCTTGTCATCGGCGCGAATAGGGGGTGGGAACAACCCCCTATTCACCACCCCTGACCAATACCGTCAGCCTCCCTAGGGGGTGCCGCAAAAGTGGTAAGGGGGTTGGAAACCCCGGCGCGTAATGCGACCGCTTCCCTTCGCGCTCGGGTGCGGGAGGATCCTTCCGGGCGGCTTCGGTATCCGCTGTGTGGCCGGACGGCCGACCACGCCTCGGGTCGGCCCGGCCGGCCGTCCGGCGTGCTGCCGTCGACCGGACCATGCTCTCTTGGACCGCCCCTCGCCCGTGTTTTGATCTACGTGGTTGCGCTGCGCGGCACGGAGCGTCGGCGGTCTGTAAGGAGGCATCGGTGGAGTTGGTGGACGGATCCAAGGGGCGGCATGTCCTGGAGGAGCTGTTCGCACAGGCGCGGAGCGGCACGGGGAGAGCGGCCCTGGTGGTCGGCACCCCGGGTATGGGCAAGACCACACTGATCCACCATGTCCGCCGCCATGCCCGCGCCTTGGGGGCCGTCGTCCTTTCCGCCGTCGCGTCCCGGGCGGAACGCTCGCTCCCCATGGGCGTGATCGACCAGCTCACCGTGGCCGCCGGCGGGCTGCCGGACACCGGCGGCCCCCGCGCTCCACACATCGATGGCGAGCCGGGGGGCCACGGCCAGGCGGCGGCCGTCCACCGCTTCCAGGCCCTCGCCCAGCGCCTCGCCGAGCACCAGCCGCTCGTCGTCACCGTGGACGACGTCCATGAGATCGACGCCCCCTCGCTGGAGTCCTTGCTGTATCTGGTACGGAGGGTGGCGTCGACGCCGGTGCTCGTCGTGCTCGCCGAGCGGTCCCTCGCGCCCCACGCGGCCTCCGCGCTCACCGCCGAGTTCGTCCGCACCCCGCACTGCGAACTGCTCCACCTGGCGGGCCTCTCCCCCGCCGGGGCCGTCTCCGAACTGGCCGTCCGCCTCGGCGAGGAGGCCGCACGTGCCGCCGCGCCCCGCTGGTTGCACGCCTCGGGTGGCAGTCCCCTGCTGCTACGGGCGCTGCTCCAGGACCGGGACGCCGCGGCGGCAGCCCCTGACGGTCCGGCCGACAGGGACGACGCGACCCCTGAGGCGGGGCCGGAAACGGCAGTCGCCCCGGTGGCGGGAGACGCATGGGAACTGGCCGTCAGGTACCTGCTCGGCCAGCTCGATGACGACACTCTGCGCACCGCCCGCGGGCTGGCCGTCCTGGGCGACACGGCACCCCCCGGAGACCTGGAGCGGCTGCTGGGCCTGCCCGTGGGATCGGCCACGCGGTCCCTGGCCACGCTCGACGCGCTGGGCCTGACCGCGAACGGCCGTTACCGCCTGGACCGGACGCGCACCACCGCCCTGGCGGACATGGCGCCGGAGGAGCGTGCCGTACTCCACCACCGTGCTGCGCGGTTCCTGTACGAGGACGGGGACACCTCCGGCGAGGTGGCCCGGCACCTCGTGGCGGGAGGCCGGCTCTCCGAGAGCTGGGCCCTGTCCGTGCTGCGGGACAGTGCCGCGCAGGCGCTGCGGGACAACGCCCCCGACTGGGCGATCACCTGCCTGCGAGTGGCCAAGGACGCGTGCCCGGACCCGGAGTCGGCGGCGAGCGTACGCTCCGAGCTCGCCCAGGCGGAGTGGGAGGTGGACCCCGGCTCCGTACGCCGGCATCTGGAAGCACTGCTGGACGCCCACCGCTGCGGACGGCTGGACCGGCGGCAGAGCATCCGGCTGATCGGGTATCTGCTGTGGCACGGCAGACCGGCGGAGGCCGACGCCCTGTTCGCAGCCCTCGACGGAGCCGAGGAGGAGCTGCTGGAGGAGTCCCTGGCGCGGCTGGAGACCATGAGGGTCTGGTTCGCGCACGCGTATCCCGCGCTGGGCTCCCGGTACCGGCACAGCGCCGCCCTGGAGGAGATGGCACTGGGCCGCAGCGTCGGAGCGGTGGACCCACAGGCCGACGGTGCGCTGGTGCTGTACACGCTGATGGCCGAGGGGCCCACCGTCCGGGTGCTCCAGACGGCGGAACGATTGCTCCAGGGCGTGTTGCTGCACGATCCGCCCGTGGCCCCGGCGATCGCGGCACTGGCGACGTTCATGCACGCGGCGCAGTTGGACCGCGCCGCGGAGTGGTGCGACCAGCTCGTACGGAGTGCCGAGCGGCGCGCGCCCACGGTGCGGGCCTTCCTCGCGGCGGCCAGCGCGGCCGTGGAGAGCCGGCTGGGCAACGCCGACGTCGCCAGGCGGCGGGCGGACGAGGCGCTGACCCTGCTGCCGCCGGCCTCCTGGGGCATCGCCATCGGGGTGCCCCTGGCGGCCAAAGTGCTGGCGTGCACGGCACAAGGCGACACCGAGGCAGCCGCCGAGTGCTTCCGCACGCCCGTGCCGGAGGCGATGTTCCAGACGCTGCCGGGACTGCACTACCTCCAGGCGCGAGGCCGCTATCACCTGTCGGTACGCCGCTACCACGCCGCCCTGGGCGACTTCCATGCCTGCCGTGACCTGATGGCGGCGTGGCGGCTGGACGTGTCGACGGCCCTGTCCTGGCGGGCGTACGCGGCCGAGGCACTGATCGCTCTGGACAGCCCGGCGCAGGCGCGGGAACTGCTCGCCGAGGAGCTGACACGGCAGAGCACGGCCAACCGTTGGATGCGTGAGGAGTCGCTGCGCGTTCTTGAACAGCTCGGCGCCGACGCCTCCCCCGACCGTCCGCACTTGGGCCGGCGGTCCGCCCCCAGGGCCGGTGCGGAACTCAGCAAGGCCGAGGGACGGGTCGCCGTCCTGGCCTCGCAGGGCTACACCAATCGGGAGATAGCCGAGAAGCTCTTCGTCACCGCGAGCACGGTCGAGCAGCATCTCACCCGCGCCTACCAGAAGTTGGGGGTACGCGGCCGTGCCGGGCTGCCCTCGGCGCTGGCGGGCCGGACCGCGTCGGGTGCCTGACCGGGCGAATGAGCCGACGGGATCGGCACCTGACCAGGGTGAGTCAGCCGACGGGATCGGCGTCGGGGGGGCAGCCATCGGCATCGGGGAAGCGGGGGCCGTCGCCGGTCGGCGTACGCCGGAAGCCGTGGTCGCTCGTGCGGCCCAGGGCCCCCCGCCCCACGAGCTGTTCCAGCAGTCGCGGCGGCGGGCCGTCGGTCTCCGGATACGCATCGTGCAGCCGTCGCAGGGCAGTGAGGGAGGCGTCCAGGCCGATGGTGTCGAGCATCGTATAGGGGCCCATCCGGTGCCCGAAACCGCTCTCGACCGCCGCGTCCGTCGACCGGGCGTCGGCGTCGGGGTGGTCCAGCAGCTCCACCGCGTGTGCGAGGTACGGGAACAGCAGCCGGTGGACGACGGTGCCGGGCCGGTCCCAGGAGGTGATCGCGGTCCTGTCGAGGCGGTCGCAGAACGCGCGTGCGGTGCGGACCGCGCGGTCGCTGGTGAAGCGGGTGCGAACCAGCTCCACCAGCGGGGTGGCGGGGACCGGCCCGGAGAAGTGCAGACCGAGCACGTCGCCCGGTCGCCCGGAGGCCTGTGCGCAGGCGGTCACGGACACAGCCGAGGACGCCGTGGCCAGGAGCGTGCCCGGCCGGCACACGACGCCGAGAGTGGCGAACACGTCGCTGATGTGGGCTGGTTCCGCCAGGGCCTCGATCACCACATCACAGTCGGCGAGCGGCCTGTACGCGTCGATCGCGCAGGCCCGCCGTGCGGCCGTTCCCCTTGCCGGGCCGTGGGCCACCACCGCGGTCAGTCCGGCCGCGACGACGGCGTCGGCGATGGCGCGCGCACCGGTACCTGCTCCCACGATTCCGACGCGTCGCACGACGCCGGCGTTCGGCCCGCCATGCTCCCCGGCCGGGGCGGTAACCAGCGGAGCGGCAGCGGCGGATGGTGGCGGGCAGGGGCGGCCGAGGTCGTCGTACGTGTAGAACCCCTCGCCGCTCTTGCGGCCCAGTAGTCCGGCGTCCACGAGGGAGGACAGCAGCGGCGCGGGCCGGAACCGCGGGTCACCGGTCTTGGTGAATAAACGGGTGAGGACGGTGTGGACGGTGTCCAGACCCAGCTCATCCACGAGGCGCAGCGGGCCGGTCGGCAGTCCGCAGCCGATGCGCATCGCCGTGTCGATGTCCTCCTGGGACGCGTGCCGCTCCTCGGCAAGGGTGACGGCACGGTTGAGGAAGGCGTGGAGCAGCTCTGCCGCTTCGGCTGCGGGCCGTCCGCCGATGGCCACCGGTACGAGCCCCAGCCGAGCGACCAGGGTATCGAGCACGGCTACGGCGTCCTCGGCGCTCATTGCCGTACGGACGGGCTCCACGCCCCGGCCCGGCGCGGGTGGCCTCAGGACCCGCAGCCCCAGGGTGGCGGCCGACCGGCCGGAGGCGATGGCCAGACGCGTCAGGGGCAGCCGTGCGGTGGTGGTGACCAGCACGGTGCGGTCCCAGCAGACGCTGTCGAGCCCCCTGAGCACCGCGGTCTTCACGGCCAGGAGCTCGGGCACGGCTTCGACGACGAGGTCGGCATAGCCGAGTGCGGCGATCTCGTTGGTGAGGGTGTACGTGCCGGCGGCGCCGTCCGCGGCCTCCGCCGCCTTCATCCGGCGGTCCACCCGGGCCAGGACATCAAGTCCGGTGTCGACCCCGACGGCGTGGTGACCCGCAGCGCGCACCATGCCCAACAGGGGTTCTCCGACCGAGCCGAGTCCGACCACGCCGACGACCGAACGCCCTCGCCCCATGACGTGCGTGTTCCTCTCTGTGTCGTCCCCTGGGGCCTGCCCTGGCCCTGGTTCAGCCTTGCTCGGCGCGGAAGCGGTTGATGGCGTCGATGTGCTTGTCCCGCATCTCCTGGTTCTTCACGCCCATGCCCTCCTCGGGGGCGAGGCACAGGACGCCGACCTTGCCCTGGTGGAGGTTGCGGTGGACGTCGTACGC
>NZ_BAAASR010000023.1:0-81878 GCF_039532985.1 Streptomyces gobitricini
AGCCGTCGAGGACCTCGAGGAGGCGGTCGGGCCGCTCGACCTCATCCTCGTCGAGTCCGGCGGCGACAGCCTCACCGCCACCTTCTCCAAAGGCCTCGTCGACGCCCAGATCTTCGTCATCGACGTGGCGGGCGGGGACGACATCCCGCGCAAGGGCGGCCCCGGCGTCACCACCGCCGACCTGCTCGTCATCAACAAGACCGACCTTGCCCCCCACGTCGGCTCCGACCTGGAACGGATGGCCCGCGACGCCAAGGAACAGCGCGGCGACCTGCCCGTCGCGTTCACCTCCCTCACCGGTGAACAAGGCGTCGGGCCGGTCGCCGGATGGGTACGCGCACAGCTCGCCGCCTGGGCCACCCGAACCGCATGAGCGGTACGAGTCGTATGAGTCCCGGGGGGCCGGGGAGTCCTGTGAGTCAGGCCGGTCCCGTGAGTCCCACGGGTCCCGTGAGTCCGCTGAACCCCGCCAGTCCCGTCAGTCGTGGTCGTACGCGGCCGGTGCACCACAGGGGCGTCCACGCCACCGCCCGGATCGTCGCCACTCCCGCGGGGCTGCCCGTGCTGGAGAGCGCCGGGCCGCTCGCCCTGCGCCGCACCCGGGCGACCGGCCCGTACACACGGGTCACCGTGGTCGGCGCGATGACCGCGCCGCTCGGCGGTGACCGGCTGGCCGTCGAGGCGGAGGTACGGGACGGGGCCCGGCTCACCGTCGACGCGGCGGCCGCCACGGTCGCCCTGCCGGGCCGGGACGCCGGCCACGCCCGCTACGACGTGCGCCTGACGGTCGGCGGGGAATCGGAGCTGCGCTGGCTCCCGGAGCAGCTGGTCTCCGCGCACGGCTCGGACCTCCGGATGCGGACGGTGGTCGACCTGGCCGCCACCGCCCGGCTGGTGCTGCGCGAGGAGCAGATCCTCGGCCGGCACGGCGAGGAGCCCGGCACCCTCGTCACGCGCCTCACCGTCCGGCGCGCCGGACGCCTGCTGCTGGACCAGGAACTCGCCTACGGCCCCGGGGCGCCCGGCGGCTGGGACGGGGGAGCGGTACTGGCGGGGCACCGTGCTGTCGGCCAGCTCCTCGTGGTGGACCCGGCGTACGACGAGAGGGCCGCCGAGCCCCGGCTCATCGGGGACTCCGCGGCCCTCACACCGCTGGCCGGGCCCGCCGTCCTGGTGACCGCGGTCGCCCCGGACGCGCTGCGGCTGCGGCGCGTCCTGGACGAGGCGCGGGCGGCCTTGTGACGGCGGGGGGCGGACCGCGACGGATGGTGTGCGTCAGCCGCCGACGTACCAGGTGAAGCCGCCGGACGACGCCGCGACGGCCAGCAGGATGGCGAAGATCACCAGGTCGACGATGCCGAGTGCGATCGCGGCCTTCGCCATGCCCGCCCCGCCCCGGCCGGCCTTGGCCTGCTTCAGAGCGACCGCGCCGAAGACGATGGCGAGCGGCCCGAGGATGATGTTGAAGAACAGCACGCCGACGATGCCGCAGACGAGCCCGGCGATGGCGAGACCGTTCGTACGGGACTGAGCCTGCCCGTGCGCACTGCTGGTGCCGTAACCGGCCATGACAACTCTCCCTGTTCGGGGTGGACTTGTGAAAGTCCGTGTTGCCCGTCGTGCCGGTCCCATGCCCTTCGTGTGAGAACTCCGTACGGTTCCCGCGTCCGTACGCCGGTGCGCCCGCGTGGCGGGTCCCGGTCGGCGGCCGTGCCGGGGCGCGCGGAGTCAGTGACGGAACCTCGGGAACTTCCGCTGTTCAGCGGCGTGTCCGGCCTCCTTCGCCTTGGCCGCGTAGTCGTCCACGTACTCCTGGCCGGACAGTGCGAGGATCCGGTACATGATCTCGTCGGTCACGGCGCGCAGGATCGTGCGGTCGTCCTCCATCCCCGCGTACCGGGAGAAGTCCAGCGGCTCGCCGAAACGGACCGTCACGCGTTTGATCTTCGGCACGACCTGTCCGGGCGGCTGGATCTCGAACGTGCCGACCATCGCGCACGGGATCACCGGAACGCCGGCCTTCAGGGCCATGACCGCGACCCCGACCTTGCCCTTGTACAGCCGCCCGTCGTGCGAGCGGGTGCCCTCCGGGTAGATCCCCAGCAGCTCGCCCTTCGCCAGCACCCCGAGACCCTCCCGGATCGCCGCCTGTCCGGCCTCCTTGCCCGACCGGTCCACCGGGATCTGCCCGGCGCTGCGGAAGAACGCGGCGGTCAGCCGGCCCTTGACGCCCGGGCCCGTGAAGTACTCCTGCTTCGCGAGGAAGGTGATGCGCCGCCTGAGGACGACGGGCATCAGGAAGTGGTCCGAGAAGGACAGGTGGTTGCCCGCGACGATCGCGGCGCCGTCCTCCGGGATGTGCTCCAGTCCCTCGGTCCTCGGCCGGAAAAGCAGCCGCAGCACCGGCCCGAGGAGGAGGTACTTGAGCAGGTAGTAGAACACTGGCTGGCTCCCTACTGCACCGGATCGGCTCGGCTCGGATCGGCTCTGTGCGTTTTATCAGGACACAAACCAGTTCGAGGGGGATCAGTGTAAGTGCGCGTGTCGTCACCGGGAACCACGCCCGTGATGGACGACCGGGATGCGGGCACAAGGGTGTCATGACTGTACCCAAGAGCAGCGTCCTGGTCCTGGACAGCGCCGAACCGGAGGCGCTGGCGGAGTTCTACGCCAAGTTCCTCGACGCCCGGACGCGACGCGGCATCGATCCCGACTTCATCGAAGTGGTCGGCCACCACGGCGTGTGGATGGCCGTACGGCGCGATCACGGCTACGCGCCGCCGAGTTGGCCCCGCCCGGACGAGTCCCAACAGGCGCACCTGCACATCCTGGTGGCCCAGGACGACATGGACGAGGCGGAGCGCGAGGCGGTCGGCCTCGGCGCGCGGCCGGTCGAGACCAGGTACAACTCCGGTCCACGGGACGTGCGGACGTACTCCGACCCGGCGGGCCACGCCTTCATCCTGGTCGCCCGGGAAGGCCGTTCTGAGACACAGGGGCCCCCCGAGTCCGGGTGAGCGGCAGGTTACTCATGCGTTCCGCATGGTCGGTTGCTGACGCTTGTGACTGTTCCCGCTCCCTCCCGAGGTGACAACGTCTTCCCCATCGTCACCGTCGTCGATGGAGGGAGCAGGGGTGATCAAGGGCTACGCCGCCTTCTGCGACGCCGACCGTCACTTCTACGACGCGCCGTACCGGCTGTCCGCCGAGGGCACCGGCCGCCGTGGCGCGCCGTACGAGGCGGCGCTCGCGCCGGTTCCCGAAGGCTGGCGCCGGCACCGCAGTGGTGACTGGCTGGCCCTCCGGCCCCTCGACCTCACGCTGCCGGCGCAGGGCTGGAAGATTCACGTCTCCGCGTGCCTGGACAACGCCGAAACGATTCTCTCCCGAGTGATGGAGTACTGCCTCCCCCGGGGTATCGCTTTCAAGTTCGTCCCGAGCCGCTACCTGCTGCACACCCGCAACGCCAAGTACGCCGACCGGGCCGCCAGCGGCAAGTTCATCACCGTCTACCCGGCGGACGACGAGCAGTGCCACCGGACCGCCGACGACTTGGCGGCGCTGCTCGCCGGGGAGCCCGGCCCGTACATCCTCAGCGACCTCCGCTGGGGCGAGGGACCGGTGTACATCCGGTACGGCAGCTTCACCCGGCGCCACTGCTACGGCGAGGACGGCGAGCTGTGCCCGGCCGTCGAGCACCCCGACGGGCGGCTCGTCCCCGACCTGCGGGGACCGGTCTTCCAGATACCCGACTGGGTCGAGCCCCCCGACTTCCTCCGGCCCCACCTCGACGCACGCGCCGCCGTGACGGTCACCGACATCCCGTACACCGTCGACAGCGCCCTGCACTTCTCCAACGGCGGGGGAGTGTACGTCGGTCACGACCGCCGCACCGGCGAGAAGGTCGTCCTGAAGGAGGGACGCCCCCACGCCGGCCTGGCCGCCGACGGCGCCGACGCGGTCACCCGGCTCCAACGCGAGCAGACCGCGCTGGAGCGGCTCGCCGGACTGCCGTACACCCCCGAGGTGAAGGGGACGTTCGTCCTCGGTGACCACCACTTCCTGGCGATGGAGTTCCTGGAGGGCAAACCCCTCAACACCTTCTTCGCCCGCAGGCACCCGCTGATCGAGGCCGACCCGACCCCCGAGTCGCTGGCCGAGTACACCGCATGGGCGCTGCGCATCCACCGCCTGGTGGAGGAGGCCGTCGACGCCGTGCACGCACGCGGAGTCGTCTTCAACGACCTGCACCTTTTCAACATCATGGTGTCCGAGGACGAGACGTCCGTGGCGCTCCTCGACTTCGAGGCCGCCGCCCACATCGACGAGGGACGCCGCCAGACCGTCGCCAACCCGGCGTTCGTCGCACCAGCCGACCGGCGCGGCTTCGCTGTCGACCGCTACGCCCTGGCCTGCCTGCGGATCGCCCTGTTCCTGCCGCTCACCAGCCTCTTCCCGCTGGACCCCGGCAAGGCCCGGCACCTCGCCGACATCGCGGCCGAGCAGTTCCCCGTGCCCCGCGGCTTCCTCGACGAGGCGGTCCGGGAGATCACCGGCGACCGGGCGGACGACGGCGCACCGTACCTGCCCGTCGAACCCGGTGACTGGCCGCGCAGCCGCGACTCCCTGGCGCGTGCCGTGCTCGCCTCCGCCACACCCGAACGCGAGGACCGGTTCTTCCCCGGCGACATCGCGCAATTCACCGCCGCCGGCGGCGGACTGACCTTCGGATACGGCACCGCCGGCGTCCTGTACGCTCTCGCCGGGACGGACGCCGGGCCCTGCCCGGAGGCCGAGGAGTGGCTGCTGCGCCGCACCAAGGAACCGGAGTCCGGCACCCCCGTCGGCTTCTACGACGGCCTCGCCGGTGTCGCCTGGACCCTGGACCGCCTCGGATACCCCGAACGGGCCCTGGAACTGGCCGAACTGACCCTCCAGCGGCCCTGGGAGGACATCGCCCCCGACCTGCACAGCGGCCTCGCGGGCGTGGGCCTGGCCCTGGACTCGCTCGGTATGCGGGACGCCGCCCTGCGCTGCGCCGACCTCGTCGCCCACGGCCTTCCCGGGATATCCCGGGCCGGGCTGCTGTACGGCGCGTCCGGCCCCGCGCTCCTCTTCCTCCGCCTGTACGAGCGCACCGGTGACACGGGTCTTCTGGACCTGGCCGGCGACGCGCTCCGGCGCGACCTGGCCCGCTGCGTCACCAGCGCGGGCGGCACCCTCCAGGTCGACGAGGGGTGGCGCACCATGCCGTACCTGGGCGCCGGGAGCGTCGGCATCGGGATGGTGCTCGACGACTACGCGGCCCACCGCGAGGACGCCGACTTCTCGCAGGCGCGGCGCGACATCGTCCGGGCCGCCCAGGCCACGTTCTACGCCCAGCCCGGGCTGTTCCGCGGCGCGGCCGGCATGGTGCTGTACCTCAGCCGCACCACCGCGCCCGGCCCGGGCACGGCCCCCTCCGACGTACGTCGCCAGATCGACGCCCTCGCCCGGCACGCCGTGCCGTACCAGGGTCATCTGGCCTTCCCTGGCGAGCAGATGATGCGGCTGTCCATGGACCTGGCCACGGGTACCGCCGGCTGCCTCCTCGCCCTCGGCAGTGCCGCGTCCGACGGACACGCGCACCTGCCGTTCCTCCCGCCGCTCCGGCGGCCCACGAGCCGGCTCCAGCCAGGGGCCGAGACAGAGCACACCGTCCCCATGAAGGAAAGGAATCAATCATGACGCTTCTCGACCTGCAGTCGATGGAGACCCCCAAGGAAGAGGCCACGGGTGACATCGCCACCGGCAGCCGCGCGAGCCTCCTGCTCTGCGGCGACAGCAGCCTGAGCGTTACCACCTGTAACTGACCCGCCCGGTCGCGCGGTGCCGAACGCGCGCGGCCGTACGGATCACCCGGTCCCGGGCGGCTCACCCCGCCCGGGACCGTCCCTGTCCCACCCCGAGGAGGACACCGCTCCCCATGACCTCCCCGCCCCCGCCGCCCCACCCGTCCCCCAGCACCCCCGGGCCTCGGAACCCCGCGCCCAGGGTGCCACCCCGTGCGGGCACCGCACCGGGGGACGGCCGCGCACCGGAGGGCGGCACCGCACCGGAAGACGGCGGCTCCTCCGGGACGGACGCCGGTCCTGGGACGGACGCCGGTCCTGGGACGGACGCCGGTCCTGGGAAGGACGCCGGTCCCGGGCCCGGGGAGCGCGGCACGGGCAGGGGCGTTCTGCGGGGGGCCGTGCGGCACAGTGCCGGGCGGGCCGCAGGAGTGGCCGTCTGCTCCGTGGGGGCCGCGCTGGCCGCCCTCGCCGAGCCGGCCGTGCTCGGCAGAAGCCTCGACCTGCTGCTCGCCGGGTCGGCCGAGGCGCCGCGATGGGTCGCGCTCTGCGCCGCGCTGATCGCGGTGGAGGTCGCCCTCGACGCGCTCGTCGCCCTGCTCACCGGCGCCACCAACGCCCGGTCCACCGCCTGGCTCCGCCACCGTGCCGTGGGCCACCTGCTCGCCACCTCCCCGCACCGGGCGGCGGCCCGCTTCGCCCCCGGAGACCTCGCCACCCGGCTGACCGCCAACGCCACCGAGGCCGGCACCGTCCCGGCGACCGCCGCGGGCGCGCTCGCCACCGTCCTCCCGCCCCTCGGCGGGCTGGTCGCGCTGCTCCTGATCGACCTGTGGACGGCCGCCGCGTTCCTGGCCGGCGTACCGCTGCTCGTCCTGCTGCTCAGGGCCTTCGCCCGTACTTCCTCCGGCGCCGTCTCCCGCTACCAGCGCGTGCAGTCCGGCATGGCGGACCGCCTCGTCGAGGCGCTGTCCGGCGCCCGCACGATCGCCGCCGCCGGCACCGCCGCGCGCGAGCAGCGGCGCGTCCTCGCCACGCTCCCCGAACTCGCCGCCGAGGGAAGGACGATGTGGCTCGTGTACGGCCGCGCCGTCGCCCGCAGCGGCGTGCTGATGCCCCTCCTGGTGACCGTCGTCCTCGCCGTCGGCGGCGTCCGGCTGGCCTCCGGCGCCCTGGGTGTCGGCGAACTGGTCGCGGCCTCGCGGTACGCCGCCCTCGCCGCCGGCGTCGGCTCGGTGGCCGCGGCCCTCGGCGGGCTGGTCCGCGGCCGGGCCGCGGCCCGTCGCACCGGTGAGCTCCTCGCCCTCCCCGTGGTCCCGCACGGCCGGGAGGCGCTGCCCGCCGGCGGCACGGGCGCGCTCGAACTGCGTGGCGTCACCGTCGTACGGGACGGGGCCGCCGTGCTCCACGGCGTCGACCTGCGGGTGCCCGGCGGGGCCACCGCCGCCGTGGTCGGCCGGTCGGGCGCGGGCAAGTCCCTGCTCGCCGCCGTCGCGGGCCGGCTCGTCGACCCCGACGAGGGGCTCGTCCTGCTCGACGGCGTACCCCTGGACCGCGTCGAGCCCGGGCAGCTGCGGCGGGAGGTCGGGTACGCCTTCAGCCGGCCCGCCCTCTTCGGGACGACGGTCGGCGCGTCCATCGCGTTCGGCGCCGACCCGGCGCCGGTCGACGCGGTGCGGTCCGCCGCCCGCGCGGCCGGCGCCGACGCCTTCGTCGTGCGGTTGCCCGACGGCTACGACACACCCCTCGCCGACGCTCCGCTCTCCGGCGGTGAGCTCCAACGCCTGGGCCTGGCCAGGGCGTTCGCCCACGCGGGACGGCTGCTGATCCTCGACGACGCCATGTCCGGACTGGACACCGTCACCCAGCGGCAGGTCGAGCGGGCGCTGGCCCACGACGTCCGTCCGGGCACCCGGCTGGTCGTCGCCCACCGCCTCTCCTCCGCGGTCAGGGCGGACCTCGTGGTGTGGCTGGAAGGCGGCCGGGTACGCGCCGTCGGGCCGCACCGGACGCTCTGGCGCGACCCGGCGTACCGGGCCGTCTTCGCCTCGGCGGGCGCGGAGGACGCATGACGGCGGGCCGCGTGTTTCCCGAGGGGCGGCGGTTCCTGCTGCGGCACAAGCGGGAGGCGCTCCGTCTCGCCGCCTGGTCCCTGCTGGAGTCCGCCCACACGTTCCTCGGCGGGTACGGTGTCGCCCGCGCCCTGGACGACGGCTTCCTCGCCGGGCGCACCGACATCGGCCTGCTGTGGCTGGCGGTGGCCGCGGCCGGGGCGCTCCTGGGCGGGCTCGCCGTACGCGGGGTGTTCACGGGGCTGGCGGGCCTCGTCGAACCGCTCCGTGACGGCCTGGTCCGCCGTGCCGTGGCGCACGCCGTCACGGCGGCGGTGGCGGATCCGGCGCGCGCGGAGAGCGCGGCCGGCGGCCCGGTCGTGTCCCGGCTCACCCATCAGACCGAGATCGCCCGCGACAGCTTCGCCGGGCTCGTCCTGACCGCCCGTTCCTTCGTGTTCACCGCCCTCGGGGCGCTGCTCGGGATGGCCTCCCTGGAACCCGCGCTCACGCTCGTCGTGCTGCCACCGCTCCTGCTCGGACTGGCGATGTTCCTCGCCACCCTCGCACCGATGGCCGCCGTGCAGCGCGCCTTCCTGGACGCGGACGAGGCGCTGTCGGGCCGGGTCGGGGCGGTCGGCGCCGGGCTGCGGGACGTACGGGCGTGCGGCGGTGAGCGCCATGTCGCCGCCGAGGTCGGACGGCTCGTCGACGCCGAGGCCCGGCTGGCCCGCCGCCTGGCCGGCTGGGCCGCCGTCCGCACGCTCGCCCTGGGCGCGGCGGGCCGGATGCCGGTCGTCGCGCTGCTGCTGGCCACTCCGTGGCTGCTGCGCGGCGGGGTCACCGCGGGCACCCTGCTCGGCGCCCTCACCTACCTCGTCCAGGCGCTGCTCCCGGCGCTCGACGCCCTGATGACCGCGCTCGGGGCGGCCGGCACCCGGCTGCTGGTGGTCCTGGAGCGCTTCACCGGCCCGCCGGCGGACCTCCCGGCACCCCGGCCACCGGTGCGACGCCGACCCGCACCGCCCGGCCACGCCCCGCCGGCCGCCGAGCTGCGGGACGTCACCTTCGCCTACGGTCCCGGGGCGCGCCCGGTGCTCAACGGCCTCGACCTCGTCGTCGGGCCGGGGGAGCACCTCGCCGTAGTGGGCCCGAGCGGCATAGGCAAGTCCACCCTGACCGCCCTCCTCGCCGGGCTCCTCGCCCCGGCCGGCGGCACGGTCACGGTGTCCGGCCCGCCCGCCCTCCTGCCCCAGCAGGCGTACGTCTTCACCGGCACCGTCGAGGACAACCTCCGCTACCTCCACCCCGGTGCCACGCCCGAACAGGTGCGGCGGGCGGTGGACGCCCTCGGGCTCACACCCCTCGTCCGGCGGCTGGGCGGCCTCGACGCGGTGATCGACCCGGGCCTGCTGTCGCAGGGCGAGCGGCAGCGGCTGGCGCTGGGCCGCGCCTATCTGTCACCCGCCCCGCTCCTCCTGCTGGACGAGGCGACGTGTCACCTCGACCCCGACACGGAGGAAGACGCCGAGCGCGCACTCGCCGCCCGGCCCGGCGCCCTCGTGGTCGTCGCCCACCGCATCTCGTCCGCCATGCGGGCGGACCGGGTCCTGGTGCTGGACGGGGACCGCGCCCAGTGCGCCCCGCATGACGAACTGCTCACGCGTTCCGGGCTCTACCGGGACCTCGTCGGGCTGTGGCAGCCCGACGCGGCCTGACCTCACGACCCCTACACCCAGCCGGCGCCCTGCGATATCCGGATCGCGTCGATCCGGTTGCGCGCACCCACCTTCCGGGTGGCCGACGCCATGTAGTTGCGCACCGTCCCGTTCGACAGGTGCAGGCCCCGGGCTATCTCCGCGATCGACTCGCCCTCCGCCGCCCGGGCCAGCACACTCAGCTCCCGTGCCGTCAACGGCATCCGGGACGCCTCCAGAAAACCGAAGGCGAGCGACTCGTCCACGAACCGCTCGCCCTCCGCGACCTTGCGGATACCCCGCACCAGCCGGTGCGGGGAACCGTGCTTGTCCACATATCCCAGCGCCCGCGCCTCGAACGCCCGGCGCAACGCCCCCGGCCGGCCCGCCGATGCCAGCACCAGCAGTGCCGTGCGGGCCCCCAACAGCTCCCGGTCCGTATCCGCCCCGCCGTCCAGCAGCGCGGCCGCGCCCGGACAGTCGAGGTCCACCACGCACACGTCCGGCCGTAACGACCCGACGTGTCTGTTGGCGGAGCGCCAGCCGGCCGAGACCACGTCGAACGCCCCCTCCGATTTCAGCAGCGCCACCAGCGCCGACCTCAGCAAACTGACGCTGTGCAAGACAAGCACCTTCGTCATGTGCCATCCCCTCCCTGTCGTCAGCACGGCTGATCACGCCGAGCTTCCGTATGGTCACCCATGCGGCTTCCCCGGGCGGCGAGGCTGGAACATTTCCCCGAGGTACGCGCGGGGCGCGCGTTCCTTATGTGCAAGCGCCCCCTGCGCCACCCTGCGCGCAGGTGTGCGCCCCCTCGCCGCCCTGCCCCGCGCCGCTGTCGCGTGGCGGTCGCGTGGTGGGAACGGGCGCGTCGCCGGAAAATGGCTGGGTATGCGGTGGTCCTCCGTACGACGAGGAGGGTGGACCCATGACGTACACGACCGACCGGCCCCTGGCCTCCCAGGGGGAGACCGAGCTGCCCACCGTGCGCTCCCTCCGGGAACTCGGCGAGCTCGTGGAACGCCAGGGCCCGCTCTACGTCCGCTGGTCCCGGGGCCCGGCACACGACCTGGACGCCACCCGGAGCGTCGACGAGCTCACCGGGATCCCCATGCCCGGCCTGTCGGCGAACCCGCTCCAGGTGGAGACGTGGTGGGGCGACCGTTCCCTCCGGCTGTGGGTCGCGCGCCGCCTGTACGACTACTGCCACCTGCGCCGTGACCGGGACGGCGACGTACGCCCCTGGACACTGCGCGGACGCGAGGTCGGCCGTGGCCCGGACAACGAACCGCTGGTGTGCGACATCGAACCCGTCAGCTGGATCGACCTGGCCGTCATCGAGGAGGCGGAGGCCGAGGTCGCCCGTCAGCGCCGCCCCTGGGGCCCCATGCGCCGCTGACCGCCCCCGCGCCGCCCCGGCCGCCCCGGAGGAACCACCCCTCCGGTGAGCCGCCCGGTGACTACGATGACCACGACCAGTGACGGACCCACCACCAGTGGGACCAAGGTCCCGCCTGCCGCCCGGCATCCGGGGCAGACGAGCCCTCATGTCGACAGCGAACGATCAGCCGCTCAAGCGCGCACTCACCACACCTCTGCTCTACTTCTTCATCCTCGGCGATGTCCTCGGCGCCGGTGTGTACGTTCTGATCGGCCAGGTCGCCGCCGACGCCGGGGGCGCCGTCTGGGTGCCCCTCGCCGCCGCCCTCGCGCTGGCCCTCCTCACGGCGGCCTCCTACGCGGAACTCGCCACCAAATACCCCCGTGCCGGTGGCGCCTCCCACTACGCCACCCGCGCCTACGGGCCCTTCGCCGGGTTCCTCGCGGGCTTCTGCATGCTCGCCGCCGGGATCGTGTCGGTCGGCGCGCTCGCCCGGGGCTTCGCCGGTGACTACCTGACGGCCTTCGTCACCCTCCCCGTCGCTCTGGTCGCGGTGGTGTTCCTGGCGGCCCTCGCCCTGCTCAACGCCCGTGGAATCCGGGAGTCCACCCGTGCCAACGTGGTGGCCACGGTCATCGAACTGGGCGGCCTGGCGATCATCGTCGTGCTGGGCGCCTGGCTGCTGCTGCGGGGCGACGGCGACCCCGGCCGGCTCACCCGGCTCGGCACCCCGGAGCACGGCGCGGCCGCCGCCGTGCTGAGCGGCGCGGTCCTGGCGTACTACTCCTTCGTGGGCTTCGAGACGTCGGTCAACGTCGCCGAGGAGACCCGCGACCCCCGGCGGTCCTACCCGCGCGCCCTCTTCGGCGCCCTCGCCACGGCCGGCGTGGTGTACGTGCTGGTCGGACTGGCCGCCTCCGCCGCCGTGCCGACCAGCACGCTCGCCGCCTCCAGTGGGCCGCTGCTGGAGGTGGTGAAGGCGGCGGGCGGCGTACCGGTGTGGCTGTTCAGCGCGATCGCGCTGGTCGCCGTCGCCAACGGCGCCCTGCTGACCGGCATCATGTCCTCCCGGCTCGCCTACGGCATGGCCCGGGACGGACTGCTGCCCGTCGCCCTGACGAAGGTGCTGCCGGGGCGGCGCACCCCGTGGGCCGCGATCGCGGTCACGACCGCCCTGTCGATGCTGCTGGCCCTCACCGGCAGCGTCGCCACCCTCGCCTCCACGCTGGTGCTGCTGCTCCTGGTGGTGTTCTTCATGGTCAATACCGCCGTGCTCGTCCTGCGCCGGGACCCCGGCGTCCCCGGACACTTCCGGGCGCCGACCGTGCTCCCGGTGCTCGGCGCCGCCTCCTGCGTCCTGCTCGCCACCCGGATCGAGCCGGCGGTCTGGCTGCGCGGGCTGATCCTGCTGGGCGTCGGTCTGGTCCTCGCCGCCGTGGCCGCCGCCCGGCGCGGCGAGGAGCCGGCGTCCGTCCGCGACCGGTGACGTGTGGGCCGTCCGCGGTACCGCGCGGCGCGGCGACTTGGCAGCCGCCCCCGGACGGAGGTGCCCTGGCCCTGCGTGTGCCCGCACCTGGGCGTGTGCCCGCAACCGGAGCCCCGGGAGTACCAGATGTCCCTCCGCGCCACCGCCGCAGCAGCCGTCCTCCTCGCGCTCGCCGCGGCCGTCCCCGTCCACGCCGACACCCACGATCCCGACGTCGAGGGGACGGGAGGGCTCTTCCTCACCGTCTCGGGCGGCGACGAGAGCTGGATCAGGGGTGTCCGCCTGCGCTGCTCGCCCCGGCCCAGCGGCCCCCACCCCGACGCCGAGGGCGCCTGCGCTGCCCTGGACACGGCGCGCGGGAACCTCGACCGGCTCCCGGGAGACCAGCACCCGTGCACCAAGAGGTTCGACCCGGTCACCGCGCGTGCCGCCGGCGAGTGGCGAGGCCTCCGGGTCGACTGGCGCAAGACGTACCCGAACGCGTGCGTTCTGGACACCGCGACGGGGCCGCTCTTCCGTTTCTGAGGCGCCGCCCGGCGGCCCGGATCACATGTCCCGGGTCGCCGCCATCCCGATCGTCACCAGCCCGAGCACCACCCAGCCGAACCACAGCCAGCCGTTGCTGCCGAGCGCCACCGTGTACGCCGTCACCACCACCAGCGCCCCGATGGTGAGCCCGCTCATCGTCTTCGTGGAACCGGACATCTGCGCGTCCTCCTCATGGCGGCCGTACCGCCATGGTCTCCCCGGAGGGGGCGTCGGCGCTACTGTCCGCGCGCCTGCAGTGAGGCGAGGTAGGCGTTGTACGCCTCCAGCTCCTTGTCCCCGTCCCGGTCGGCCGCCCTGTCCTCGCGGACGGCCTGGCGCTGCTCGGACCGGTACCACTGGTACACCAGCGCGATCAGCACCAGCACGGACGGGATCTCGCTGAACGCCCAGGCGATGCCGCCCGCCGCGTTCTGGTCGGCGAGGGCGTCGATACCGAGCGAGGCCGGCGGGTTCGCGTACGCCTTGACCATCGGCTCCGTCGCCATCATCAGCGCGATGCCGAAGAAGGCGTGGAAAGGCATGCCCGCGAACAGCTCCAGCATCCGCATCACATAACCGGGCCGGTGCGGACCCGGGTCCACGCCCATGATCGGCCAGAAGAAGACCAGGCCGACCGCGAGGAAGTGCACCATCATCGCGATGTGCCCCGGCCGGGAGCTCATCAGGAAGTCGAACAGCGGCGTGAAGTACAGGGCGTACAGGCTCGCGATGAACAGCGGGATCGTGAACACCGGATGCGTGATGATCCGCATGTAGCGGCTGTGCAGCAGGGCCAGCAGCAGCTCACGCGGCCCCTTGGAGCCCCGCCGTGAGGCGACCGGCAGCGCGCGCAGCGCCAGCGTCACCGGCGCGCCGAGCAGCAGCAGGATCGGCGAGAGCATGCTGATGACCATGTGCTGGACCATGTGCACGCTAAACATGACCATGCCGTAGTCGTTCAGCCTGGTGCACATCACCAGCGCGACGCTCAGCACGCCGACCGTGAAGAAGACGGTCCGGCCGGCCGGCCAGGCGTCGCCGCGCCGACGCAGCCGCGCCACCCCCCACCCGTACAGGCCGAGGGCCACCAGGCAGCCGACGAGGAAGAAGGCGTCCGGCGAGAACTCGAGCGCCCGTCCCAGGGTGAACGGCGGCAGATCCATGGGCATGTCATGCGTACCGTGCCCGCTGTGATCCATCCGCCGGCTCCTGACTCGTTTCGTCTGGGTTGTCCGCTTGCGGGGTCCAGACTAGAACCGCCCCCGGTCGCGGCTGTGACCGGGGGCGGGTGGTTCGGTGCGGAACGGTGCTCAGAGCACGGTCTCGGCCTCGTCGTACCGCTCCGACGGCACGGTCTTCAGCGTCTCCACCGCCTGGGCGAGCGGCACCATCACGATGTCCGTGCCGCGCAGCGCGGTCAGCATGCCGAATTCGCCCCGGTGCGCGGCCTCCACCGCGTGCCAGCCGAACCGCGTCGCCAGGACCCGGTCGTACGCCGTCGGCGTCCCGCCCCGCTGGACGTGCCCGAGGATCACCGCGCGGGCCTCCTTGCCGAGCCGGTGCTCGAGCTCGCCGGCCAGCTGCTGGGCCACGCCGGCGAACCGCTCGTGCCCGTAGATGTCCTTGCCGCCCTCGTTGAAGTCCATCGTGCCCGCGCGCGGCTTGGCGCCCTCCGCCACCACGACGATCGCGAACTTCTTGCCCGCCTCGAACCGTGCCCCGACCCGGGCGGTCAGCTCGTCGATGTCGAAGGGCCGCTCGGGCACGACGATCGCGTGCGCGCCGGCGGCCATGCCGGAGTGCAGCGCGATCCAGCCGGTGTGGCGGCCCATGACCTCGACGATCAGCACACGCTGGTGTGACTCCGCGGTCGTCTTCAGCCGGTCGAGCGCCTCGGTGGCGACCCCGACGGCGGTGTCGAACCCGAAGGTGACGTCGGTCGACGCGATGTCGTTGTCGATGGTCTTCGGTACGCCGACGATCGGCAGCCCCGCCTGGGAGAGGAGGTTGGCCGCCTTGAGGGTGCCCTCGCCCCCGATCGGGATGATCGCGTCGAGGCCGAGGTCGGCGACGTGGCCCTTGGCGCGCTCGACACCGTCGACGAGGTGCGCCGGCTGGACACGGGAAGAGCCGAGGATCGTGCCGCCGCGGGCCAGGATGCCGGAGACCGCGTCCAGGTCGAGCCCGCGGTAGTCGCACTCCAGGAGGCCCTTCCAACCGTCGTGGAAGCCGATGACCTCGTCGCCGTGGTCGACGACGGCACGGTGCACGACGGAACGGATGACGGCGTTCAGACCGGGGCAGTCGCCGCCGGAGGTGAGCACACCAATGCGCATAGCCCGAGATACCTTTGCAACGTGGGCCGACTCCCGGACCACGTCGTCCGGTTGGATCCCCGCCACCCTACCGGCGTTGGGTGACGGGGCCGAAACGAGCGTCCGACTACTGGACGGTAGTCGTACGAACCGACAAAACCTCTGGTCCGACGGCCCGTCAGGCGGGCTGCGAGGCCGCCGCGATCCGCTCCGTGCGGAGCGCCTCGTACCACCGGTCGTCGGTCGGCGGCAGCGCGTTCACATCCAGGGCCAGCTTCAGCAGCAGGTCCGCGATCTGCGGATTGCGCGCCATGACCGGTCCGTGCATGTACGTCCCGAAAACGGTGTCGTTGTACGCGCCCTCCGTGCCGTCCCCGGTGCCGTTGCCGTTGCCGAACACCGTCCGGGCGAACGGCCGGGCCGTCGGACCGAGGTGGGTGACGCCCTGGTGGTTCTCGAAGCCGGTCAGCTGGGGCAGGCCCAGGCGCGGATCGATGTCGGCCAGTACGTCACCGACGCAGCGGGCGCCCTCGCCGCGCGTCGAGATCACGTCGATCAGGCCGAGACCCGGCTCCCGCTCCCCGAGGTCGTTGATGAACTCGTGGCCCAGGATCTGGTAGCCGGCGCACACCGAGAAGATGATGGCGCCGTTCTCGGCCGCGCGGTTCAGACCGCCGTCGCGGCGCAGCCGCTCGGCCGCCAGCCGCTGCGGCCGGTCCTCGCCGCCGCCGATCAGGTAGATGTCGCCGGAGGTCGGGATCGGCTGGTCGCTGCGCACGTCCACCCGCTGCACGTCCAGGCCGCGCTGGCGGGCGCGCCGCTCCACCACGAGGGCGTTGCCCTGGTCTCCGTACGTACTGAGCAGGTCCGGGTAGACCCACACGAGACGCAGACTGCTGTCGCTCATGCTCATGTCCTTTGCGGGGGTCAGTTGCCGACGCGGCGGCGGACGTCCTGGAACGCGGTGTAGTTGGCGATCAGCTCGATCCGCCCGGGCGGGGAGAGCTGTACCGCCTCGTCGACCGTCTCGCACACCCGGAAGTCCAGGCCCGCGACTTCGAGCCGGACCGCGAGGTCCAGCCGCCGGTCGCCGATCACCACGATCGGGTGCCCGGCCAGCCGGGTGTAGTCGACGTCCCAGAGCCAGGACGTGTCGGTGCCGTCCGCGCCACGGGCGTTGACGGACAGGATGACCGGTGTCGGCGGCGGGTCGATGAGCGAGAACGTCTCGAGCCAGCCCGCCGGGTTCTTCGCCAGCAGCAGCCGCAGGTCGCGGCCCTGGAAGGAGACCACGTCGTACCGGCCCGCGACCGCCTGCACCTGGTACATGCGCTCCAGCGCCACCTGCGGCGGTACGCCGAACACGGCCGCGACGGCGGCGGAGGTGGCGGCGTTCGCCCTGTTGGCGCGGCCCGGCAGCTGGAGGTGGATCGGCCAGGCGGAACCGTGCGGGTCCAGGACGTGGTCACCACTGAGCGCCCAGCTGGGGGCGGGGCGGCGGAAGCCGCACTCGCCGCAGAACCAGTCGTCGCCGGGGCGCTGCATCACACCGCCGCAGGCGGGACAGGACCAGGCGTCGTCCTTCCACTCCTGACCGGCCGCCACCCAGACGACGTTGGGGGAGGACGACGCGGCCCAGACGACGAGCGGGTCGTCGGCGTTGGCGATGACGACCGCCTTCGAGCCGGACAGCCCCTCGCGCCACTTCTCCGCGAGCATCCGCGTCTCGGCGGCGCGGTCGAGCTGGTCGCGGGAGAGGTTGAGCAGCGCGATCGCCTTCGGCGTCACGTCGCGCGCGACGCCGGCGAGGTACTTCTCGTCCACCTCGATCACGCCGTACTTCGCGTCCGAGCCGCCGGCGAGGGCGGACGTGATGCCCGCGGGCATGTTCGCGCCGAGTGCGTTCGAGACGACCGGGCCGCTGGCCCGCAGTGCCTCGGCGATCAGCCGGGTGGTGGTGGTCTTGCCGTTGGTCGCCGACACCAGGACGACGTCCAGGTGCTGCGCCAGCCGCCCGAGCAGTTCGGGGTCCAGCTTGAGCGCGACCCGGCCGCCGATCACCGATCCGCTGCCGCGTCCCGCGGCGCGTGACACCGCCGCTGCGGCCTTTCCTGCCGTCACGGCCAGCTTGGCGCGCGGCGACAGCGGCTCCGTGTTGCCTGCCATCGTCCTTGTTCCTCCTAGCGTGGGTCCGGGCTCAGCCTATCGAGATCCGGCCGGACGCCCGAACCGCGCCACCTGCTGAAACCCTCGGGGCTGACGGGAACGTACGCTGGACGCCATGCGAAACCGGCCGATCCCCGGCAGTTCCGGCCATGTACGAGCCATGACCCTGCTCGGCGACCCGGTGCTGCACACCCCCTGTGAGCCCGTCACCGACTTCGGTCCGTCCCTGTCCCGGCTCATCGAGGACATGTTCGCGACGATGTACGCGGCCCAGGGCGTCGGCCTCGCGGCGAACCAGATCGGTGTGGCCTCGCGGGTCTTCGTCTACGACTGTCCCGACGACGAGGACGTCCGCCACCTCGGCCACATCGTCAACCCGCGCCTGGTGGAAGCGGACGGCGTGACGGTCCGCGGTCCGGAGGGCTGCCTGTCCCTGCCGGGCGTCGAGGCGGGCACGGAACGCTTCGACCGTGCGGTGGTCGAGGGCGTCGACCGGTTCGGCACACCGGTGCGCGTCGAGGGCACGGGGTTCTTCGCGCGCTGCCTCCAGCACGAGTGCGACCACGTGGAGGGCACGGTCTACACGGACCGCCTCACCGGCTGGCGCCGCACCCGCGCCCTGCGCGCGGCGCACCGCGCCTCCCGGGCCCGGGCTCGCTGACGGCAAGCCCTCGCCAGGCGGCGTCAGAACCCGGGGCCGTCCACCTTGTCGTCGACCCGCTCCAGGTGGCCCCAGAGCAGGTCCGCCAGACCCTGCACCAACTCCTCGCGGGGACAGGGGCGTTCACCGAGCCACCAGTCACCGGCGGCGTGCATCATCCCGACGATGCCGTGGCCCCACACCCGGGCCAGCACCTCGCTGTTCGGGCCCAGGTCGACCCGCTCGGCGATCACCCGGGCGAGCTCCTCGCCCATGCGGCGCAGTACGGGCGCGGAGTGGCGCCCCGTGTCGAAGCCCTGCTCCGGCTGCTGACCGCCACCCGTCTCCTCCGAGGGGTGCATCAGGAACCGGTACACCTGCGGGCGGGCCTCGATGGCGGTCAGGTATGTGTCGAGCGTCGCCTCCACCCGCCGGCGCCGGTCGGCGGGGGCGTCGAGCGCCCCCTGGAGGGCGGCCAGCAGGGCGTCCGTGTGGCGTTTGGCGAGCGCCCGGTACAGGCCGCCCTTGTCGCCGAAGTGCCGGTAGAGGATCGGCTTGGTGATGCCGGCCTCCGCCGCGATGGCGTTCATCGACGCCTGTGGCCCGTCGCGGAGGACCACGCGGTCGGCGGCCTCGAGCAGCTCGCGTCGCCGCTGGTCGGCCGACCGCTGCTGCTCGTTCCGATGGGTGGTCTCCATAGCGTGTCTCCCCGCCCGTGCGATGTCCTCAAAGACCCGCGCAACGTAACACCCACCGCGCGGACGCTGTCGGTTGACAGCGGCTACTTACCGGTAACAGACTGCTGTTACCGCAAGTAACAGCCGGGAGGGAACATGGCCGAGTTCACCTTTGAACTCAATGACGACCAGAAGCAGGTCCGTGACTGGCTGCACGGCTTCGCCAAGGACGTGATCCGACCGGCCGCCTCCGAGTGGGACGAGCGCGAGGAGACCCCCTGGCCCATCATCCAGGAAGCCGCCAAGGTCGGCATCTACTCCCTCGACTTCTATGCCCAGCAGTTCTTCGACCCCACCGGTCTCGGTATCCCGATGACCATGGAGGAGCTGTTCTGGGGCGACGCGGGCATAGCCCTGTCCATCGTCGGCACGGGTCTGGCGGCCGTCGGCGTCCTCGCCAACGGCACCGAGGAGCAGATCGGCACGTGGATCCCGCAGATGTACGGCGATCCCGGCGACGTCAAGGTCGCGGCGTTCTGCTCATCCGAGCCCGACGCCGGCTCGGACGTCGCCGCCATGCGCACCCGCGCGGTCTACGACCAGGCCAAGGACGAGTGGGTCCTCAACGGCACCAAGACCTGGGCGACCAACGGCGGCATCGCCAACGTCCATGTCGTCGTCGCGGTCGTCGACCCGGAGCTGGGCTCCAAGGGCCACGCCTCGTTCATCGTCCCGCCCGGCACCCCCGGCCTCTCCCAGGGCCAGAAGTTCAAGAAGCACGGCATCCGCGCCTCCCACACCGCCGAGGTCGTCCTCGAGGACGTCCGCGTCCCCGGCTCCTGCCTGCTCGGCGGCAAGGAGAAGCTCGACGAGCGCCTCGCGCGCGCCCGGGAGAAGGCCAGGGCGGGCGGCGAACGTGTGAAGAACGCTGCCATGGCGACCTTCGAGGCGTCCCGCCCGGCCGTCGGCGCCATGGCCGTGGGCACCGCCCGTGCCGCGTACGAGGTGGCCCTGGACTACGCCAGGACCCGCGTCCAGTTCGGCCGGCCCATCATCGACAACCAGGGCGTGGCCTTCCAGCTGGCGGACATGCGCACCCAGATCGACGCCGCCCGGCTTCTCGTCTGGCGCGCCTCCTGGATGGCGACCGCCGGGAAACCCTTCACCTCCGCCGAGGGCTCGATGTCCAAGCTCTACGCCAGCGAGGTCGCCAAGAAGGTCACGGCCCAGGCCGTCCAGATCCTCGGCGGCAACGGCTTCACCCGCGAGTACCCGGTGGAGCGGATGCACCGGGACAGCGCGATCTACACCATCTTCGAAGGCACCAGCGAGGTCCAGCGCCTGGTCATCGCCCGCACCCTGTCGGGGATGCCGATCCGCTGAGCCGGCGGCGGGGCGCCTCCCCCGTGAGAGGCGCCCCGCCCGAATCCGTGACCTCACTTCACCGAGCCGGCCATCACGCCCTGGACGAAGTGCCGCTGGAAGGCGAAGAACACCACCACCGGCACGATCAGGGAGAGGAACGCACCCGGTGCCAGAACGTCGATGTTGCTGCCGAACTGCCGCACCTGCGACTGGAGTTCCACCGTCAGGGGCTGTGAGGAGCTGTCGGCGAACAGCAGCGCCACCAGCATGTCGTTCCACACCCAGAGGAACTGGAAGATCGCCAGGCTCGCGATCGCGGGCCGCCCCACCGGCAGCACCAGCCGCGTGAAGATGCGCCACTCGCCGCCGCCGTCCATGCGCGCCGCCTCCAGCATCTCGCGCGGGATGTCGGCGAAGTAGTTGCGCAGCAGGAAGACGGCGAACGGCAGCCCGTAGGCGACGTGGAACAGCACCACGCCCGGGATCGTGCCGAACAGGCCCAGCTGCCCGAAGAGCTTGGCGACCGGCAGCAGGCCCACCTGCACCGGCACCACCAGCAGCGCCACCACTCCCAGGAAGATCCAGTCCCGGCCGGGGAACTCCAGCCAGGCGAAGGCGTACCCGGCGAGCGCGGCGACGACCACGACGAGCACGGTCGTGGGCACCGAGATCAGCACCGTGTTCCAGAACGCCCGGGTGATCCCCGCGTTGCCCAGCAGCGCCGTGTAGTTGTCGAGGGACAACTGGCCGGGGCGCGCCAGCGCGGTCCACCAGCCGCTCGCCGCGTTGTCGTTGGCCGAGCGCAGCGAGGACAGCAGCAGTCCGGCCACCGGGGTGATCCAGACGAGACCGACCACCGTGAGGAACGCCTGGACCAGGCCGTTGCCCAGCGAGCGGCGGATCCGGCCGCCCGGTGGCCGGGCGGGCGCGCGCGGGGCGGGCGGGGGCGGAGCGGACGGTTGCGGCGAAGGTGCGGTGACGGTCGCGCTCATGGCTGGCTCCTGCGGAAGCGGCGGACGTTGAACACCATGGCGGGGATCACCAGCAGCAGGAGCAGCACACCGAGCGCACTGCCCAGCCCCTGGTTGTTGCCGCCGCCGAAGGAGACGAGCCACATCTGCGTGGCGAGGACCGTGGCGTCCTCCTGCACCGGCCCCGGCGCGATGATGTAGATCAGGTCGAAGACCTTCATCACGTTGATCACCAGCGTCACGAAGACGACCGTCAGCACCGGCGCCAGCAGCGGGACGGTGATCCGGCGGAACACCTGCCATTCGCTCGCCCCGTCCATCCGGGCCGCCTCCAGCGCGTCACGCGGCAGGGAGGACAGCCCGGCGCCGATGAGCACCATGGCGAAGCCGGTCCAGATCCACAGGTAGGCGCCGATGATGGCCGGAGTGACGAGCGCCGGACCGAGCCAGGAGACGCCCTCGTAGGGGGGCGCGAAGTTCGAGGCGGGCAGCCGTACCGTGTACGAGCCGGCCGTGAGCTCCGCGAAGCGGTACGAGCCGTCCGCGGCCGTCGTCGCGGTGGCGACCGTCCGCCCGTCCCGTACGGCCTCCACCGTCAGCCCCGGCAGGCCGCGTTCGGCCGCGTCGATCGCGCCCGGCCGCCCCCCGCCGCCGGGTGTGAAGTCCAGGTAGACGGCGCCGCGCACCTCGTCCGGGCCGGCCTTCGCCGACGACGCGGGCCTCGCCTCCGCGGGCACGTCCCTGGGCGGCAGCCCCACCAGTCCCAGGTTCACGGTCCGGCCCGGCGCGACGGCCTCGGCCGTTCCGTACGACCCGTCCGGGGCCCTGCGCAGGCCCTGGTCCTCCCGGGGCCGGGCGCTCGGGTACGAGGACGTGCCGTTGAAGGCGTCGTGCACACCGACGACCGCCGCGTTGAGCACGCCCTTGTCGGGGTCCTCCTCGTAGGCGAGCCGGAAGATGATGCCCGCCGCCAGGAAGGAGACGGCCATCGGCATGAACAGCAGCAGCTTGAACGCGGTGGCCCAGCGGACCTTCTCCACCAGCACGGCGAGGATCAGCCCGAGGCCGGTGAGGAGGGTGGGGGCCACGACCACCCAGATGGCGCTGTTGCGGATGGCGGTCAGGGTGGCGGGGTCGCGGAACATCTCCGCGTAGTTCCCCCCGCCGACGAACCGGGTCCCGGCGGCGTCGAAGAAGCTGCGGCCGACCGAGAACAGGACCGGGTAGACGACCAGCGCGCCGAGGAGCAGCAGCGTCGGCAGGACGAAGGCCACGGCGATGGTCCGCCGGCGGCGCTGGGCGCGCCGCCGGGGACTCGCGGCCCCCACGGGAGTGGTGAGGGTGGTCATGCCGTCAGCCCTTGTACGCCTTGGCCGCCGCGGCTTCGAGCGCCGCCGCGGTGGCCGCCGGGTCCGACGGGTCGCGCAGGAAGTCCTGGAGCAGCTTCCACTCGCCCACGCCCTTGGTCCCGCCGAACGAGGCCGGTGCCTGGTCCGACATGTCGAAGCGCACCGAGTTCCCGGCGTCGATCAGCGACTTGGCCGTCTCGCGCACCGTGTCGTCGCCGTACGAGGAGAGGTCGAGCTTCTTGTTGGGGGAGAGGAACCCGCCCGCCTCCGCCCACACGGCGGCCGCCTCGGGGGTCGCCAGGTAGTCCAGGAAGGCATCGGCGGCCTTCTGGTTCTTGCCGTCCTTGAGGACGACGGCCGCGTCGCCGCCGCTGACCACCGGCGCCTTGCCGCCCTCGACGGCGGGGAAGGGGAAGAAGCGGGCGTCCTCGCCGATCTTCTTCCCGAACTGGTCCTTGGCTATCCCGGCGACGAAGTCGCCCTCGTACACCATCGCGGCCTCGGGGTCGGGGCCGAAGACCTTCTCCACGGAGCCCGGGAAGTCGGTGCCCAGCGCGCCCTTCCGGCTGCCCGCGATCAGCTTCTTGTCGGAGAACAGCTCGCCGAGGGTGGTCAGGGCCTTCACCACGGTGGGGTCGGTCCACTTGATCTCGTGCCTGGCGAGCTGGTCGTACTTCCCGGGCCCCGCCTGGGAGAGGTAGATGTTCTCGAACCAGTCGGTGAGCGTCCAGCCGTCCTCACCGGCGACCGCGAAGGCCGGCAGGCCGGAGTCGGAGACGGCCTGCCCGCTCGCCAGCATCTCCTCGTACGTCTTCGGCGGCTCGACCCCGGCCTGCTCGAACGCCTCCGGGCTGTACCAGACGGTCGACTTGTGGGCGGCCTTGAAGTACAGGCCGTACAGCGTGCCGCCGACCGATCCGTACGTCGTCCAGACGGGGGAGAAGTTGGCGCGGACGGTGTTCACGGTCTTCTCGGGGAGGGGCTTGAGCCAGCCCTGCTTCGCGAACTGCTGGAGCACGCCCACCTGGGGGACCATCACCACGTCCGGGGCGTTGCCGCCCTCGATCTTGCTGCCGACGACCGTGGAGACGTTGTCACCGGTCGACGTGAACCGGGTCGTGGCGCCGGTCTTCTCGGTGAAGGCGTCCAGGACCTTCTGGAAGTTCTTCTGCTCGGCGCCGGACCACACACCGGCCACGTTGAGGGCCTGGCCGCTGAGCTCCTTGTCCCCGCCCCCCGCGCTCACCGGGCCGCCGCCGCACGCGGTCGCTGCCAGCGCCACGGTCAGCGCCGAACAGCACGCCATCGCCATCCGTCGTCGCGTCATCATCGTGATACCTCCGAGGTGGTGTGGTCACCGGTCCACCAGGCGGCGGTGGATCCGGGCAGTACGCCGGCCGGGCAAGGGCCGCTGGACAGCAGGGGTGCGCCGAGGACCGGTGCGGGCACCGGGTCGGCGGTGAAGTTGACGGCGCAGATGAGGCCTTCGCCGCGCTCGAACGCCAGGACGCCGGGCGGCGCCTGGAGCCAGCGCAGACTGCCCTCACCCAACTGCGGCAGCCCGTGCCGGAGTTGAAGACCGTCGCGGTACAGGTGCCAGAACGAGCGCGTGTCGGCGAGAGCCCGGTCGGTGGCGTGGTCGGCGAACCAGCCGGGCTGCGGCAGCCACGGCTTGGCGCTCTCGGCGCCGGTGCTGAACCCGAACGGCGAGGCGTGCCCCGACCACGGCAGCGGCACGCGGCAGCCGTCACGGATCCGGGCCCGGCTGCCGGTGCGCCGGAAGATCGGGTCGGTGAGCACCTCGTCGGGCAGGTCCACCACCTCCGGCAGGCCCAGCTCCTCGCCCTGGTAGATGTACGCGGCACCCGGCAGCGCCAGCATCAGCAGCGCCGCGGCCCGCGCCCGGGCGGCGCCCAGCCCGCTGCCCCCGGTGCCCGACTCGCCGTACCGGGTCACCGTGCGCACCTGGTCGTGGTTGTTGAGCACCCATGTGACGGTGGAACCCGTACCGGCGATGTCCCGGATGGCCTCGCCGATGACCGTGCGGAAGGCGCCGGCGTCCCAGGGGGCGCTCAGCAGGTCGAAGAAGAACGCCTGGTGCAGCTCGTCGGGGCGGACGTACTTGGCGTGCTCGCGGGCGGTCGGTACGGAGACCTCACCGACGAGCAGCCGGTCCCGGCCGTCGCGCGCCGTGTACTGCTCGCACACCGCGCGCCAGTGGCGCCACACCTCGTGGACCTCGGGCCGGTTCCAGGCGAGCGGGTTGACCGAGTCGCGGGTGCGGGCGTCGGCCTCGGGGTCGGGGGAGTCCGGCAGGTCGGGGTGCTTGAACAGGCCGGCGGCCACGTCGATGCGGAAGCCGTCCACCCCCCGGTCCAGCCAGAAGCGCAGGACGTGGTCGAAGTGGGCGGCCACCTCGGGGTTGCGCCAGTTCAGGTCCGGCTGCTCGGGCGTGAACATGTGCAGGTACCACTGGCCGGGTGTGCCGTCCCGCTCGGTGACCCGGCTCCAGGCGGGGCCGCCGAACATGGCGTGCCAGTTGTTGGGCGGCACGTCCCCGCCCGGGCCGCGGCCCTCGGCGAAGTGGAAGCGGGCGCGGGCCTCGCTGCCCGGGGCGGAGGCGAGCGCCTCGCGGAACCAGGCGTGCTCGCTGGAGCAGTGGTTGGGGACGATGTCCAGCAGCACCTTGACGCCGAGGCGGTGCGCGTCGGCCACCAGCCGGCCGAACTCGTCGAGGTCGCCGAAGACGGGGTCCACATCGCAGTAGTCGGCGACGTCGTACCCGTGGTCGGCCTGCGGTGACGGGTAGAAGGGGCTCAGCCAGATTCCGTCGACGCCCAGCTTCTTGAGGTACGGGAGTCCGGCGCGGACCCCGGCGAGGTCACCGATGCCGTCACCGGTGCTGTCCAGGAAGCTTCGGACGTACACCTGATAGATCACCGCGTCGCGCCACCAGGGGTGGGCGGACCGGTGCGTGAGGTGCTGCGAGAGGCCGTCATCGGCCGGAGCTGTGAGCATCACCCGTTGACCTGTTTCTTCGTGAAGGGGTGCGCGCCATCCAGAGCGGTTAGCGGTTATGCATACATGTTAGGTAGGCAACTGGAGGAGGTGTCAACGATGGTGCCGGAATCAGCGGCAGTTGATAGTGAAATATCCCGTTATGGTGCAGGCGCCATCTGACGCAGGTGCCTAACGGGTAACTAAGTGAAGGGGGGCCACCGAGGAGAGCGGGGGAGAGGTCAGCGGCGGCGGGCGATGGCCGCGAGCTCGTCGGCCAGCCGGCGCACGGCCGCCTCGGGTGTCTGGTGCTGCGCCATCGCGTCGTGCACCACGGCCTGCACGGCCAGGCTGACCTGCTCGTAACGCGGGCTCTTGGGACGCGGGGCGGCCGCCAGCACACTGGCCCGCAGTGCGGGAAGGTAGGGGAACCGCCGCACCAGCGCCCGGTCCCCGTACAGGGCGGCACGCACCGGAGGCAGGGCACCCTCGGTCAGCACCCGGCGCTGCACCTGCTCGCTCGTCAGGTACGCGATGAGGTCACGCGCCGACTCCGGCTGCCGCGAATGGCTGCTCACCGCCAGGTTCGAGCCGCCCAGCACACTGGTGCCCGGACCGTGCGGCCCCGGCAGCGGCACCGCGCCGAACCTCCCCGCCACCCGGGAGTCGTCGCCGGACGCGCCGGCGTGGGCGTACGGCCAGTTGCGCAGGAACAGCAGCCTGCCCTCCTGGAACGCCCGCCGCGACTCCTCCTCCGTGTACGCCAGGGCCTCCCGGGGGATCCAGCCGTCCCGTACGCCCCGCGCCAGGAAGCCGATCCCCGCCCGGGCCGCCGCGGAGTCCACCGTGACCCGCTCGCCCTCGTCCCCGAGGACGGTGCCGCCCGCCGAGTACACCGCCTCGGCGGCGTTCACCGTCAGCCCCTCGTACGGCAGGAACTGGCCCGCGTACCCCCCGAGGCCGTGCCGCGGGGCGAGCGTCCGCGCCTGCCGCTCCAGCTCCGCCCAGGTCCGAGGCGGCCGCTCGCCCGCACGGTCGAGGACGTCCTTGCGGTAGAAGAGCATCCCGGCGTTGGTGACGTAAGGGACGGCGTACAGCCGTCCGTCGTACGTCGCCGTGTCCACCACCGGGGGCAGGAAGCTCTTCAGCGGGAACCGCTCGCGGTCGACGGGCGCGATCCACCCGGCGGCGGCGAACTCCGACGTCCAGGCCACATCGATGTTGAGGACGTCGAACCGGCCGGCCCCCGACCGCAGGTCCGTGACCATCTGGGAGCGGGTCTCGTCCGCCGAGTCCGGCAGCTCGACCAGCGTCACCCTCTCGTCCGGACGGGCCCGGTTCCAGCCGTCCAGCACCCGGCCCAGGTAACCGGTGAGGTCCCCGGCCGTGGCCAGGGTCATCGGACCCCGCCCGCCGTCGGACGCCCGCTCCGCCGGACCGGCACCGGAAGCCGTGTACCCGGTCACCACGACCATCACGACCAGGAGACCCCTACCCGCGGCACGTATCCACCGCATAGGTTCCTCCCTGAGCACCCGGCGCAAGACCCCGGCGTCCGCGTCTCGGGCATGTATACCCGTTAGGCATGGGCGATACTAGAGCCCACATCACATCGGGAGCTCGCGGAGGAGGACAGCACGGGTGCGCCTTCCCCTCCTCGCACTCCTGGCCCGGGGCCCCGCCCACGGGTACGAACTCAAACGGGACCTTGAGCAACTGCTGGGCTCCGCGTACCCTCCCACCAACGTCGGCCAGATCTACGTGACACTCGGCCGGCTGGAGAAGTCCGGGCTCATCGAGGGCGAGGAGATCGCCCAGGAGAGCCGGCCCAACAAGAAGATCTACCGCCTCACCGACGCCGGGCAGGAAGCACTGCGCGCCTGGTTCGAGGAGACGGCCGACGAACCGAGGGTCCGGGACGAGTTCTTCATGAAACTCGCCCTCGCCCCCCGCACCGGCCTCGCCGACCAGATCACCCTCATCAACAAGCAGCGACGCGAGTACCTCAACACCATGCGCAACCTCTCCAAGCTGGCCGCGACCGAAGACCGGGACAACCGCATGTCGCACCTGCTGATCGAAGGGGCCATGCTCCACCTCCAGGCCGACCTCGACTGGCTGGAGCGCTGCCAGGAGGAACTGGAGGACCTGCGGTGACGGACACCTCCGCGATACCCGCCACGCCGCTGCTGCGCGCCGAGGGCCTGGTCAGGACACATCACGGCGAAGGCGCCCCCGCCCACGCCGTACGCGGCGTCGACCTCTCCGTACGGCACGGGGAGTTCGTGGCCGTCACCGGCCCCTCCGGCGCGGGGAAGTCCACGCTGCTGCACCTGCTCGGCGGACTCCAGCGCCCCGACAGCGGCTCCCTCTGGCTCGACGGCGAGCGCACCGACGGCTACAGCGAGGCGCGGTGGGCCGTCGAGCGACGCCGCCGCATCGGCATCGTCTTCCAGTTCTTCAACCTGGTCTCCAACCTGACCGTCGCCGACAACGTCGAACTGCCCGCCCTCCTCGCCGGCACCTCCGCCGCACAGGCCCGCGCCGAGCGCGAGAAGCTCCTCGCCGAACTGGGCCTGGAGGGCAAGGCGCGCAGCATGCCCGGCGAACTGTCCGGCGGCGAACAGCAGCGCGTCGCCCTCGCCCGCGCCCTGGTCAACCACCCGCGACTGCTCCTCGCCGACGAACCGGCCGGCAGCCTCGACAGCAAGGGCACCCGCGAGGTCATGCGGCTGCTGAGCCGGTTCCACCAGCGCGGGCAGACCATCGTCCTCGTCACCCACGACGCCCGGCTCGCCAGCGCCGCGGACCGGGTCATCAGCTTCTTCGACGGCCGGATCGCCGACGACGCCGAGCTCGGTGCCACACCGCCGCGCCGCACCGGCCCGGCCGGAGTCATCGCGCTGAACGAACTGAAGGACTGACCGGCTGTGCGGGCCATGCTGCGCTGGGCGCACGCCGATCTGCGGACCCACCGGGGCGAGGCGCTCTTCCTCGTCGCCGCCACCGCGGGGATCGTCGCCTCCCTGCTGCTCGCGACCGCGCTCTTCGGCTACGCCACCAACCCCTGGCAGCGGGTGTTCACCCAGTCCCGGGGCGCCCACGTCTGGATCCACACCGGACCCGCCGCCGACACCGGCCGGCTCGCCGCCCTCGACGGCGTCGACGCCGTGTCCGGCCCGTACCGCACCGCGACCACCACCGCGGCCTCACGCGGCGCCCGCGCGGGCGTCGAAGTACGCGCCACGAACGGCGGCCCGCCCCCGACCGGCCGCCCACTGATGGCGTCCGGCCGCTGGCTCGACCCGGCCGCCCCCGACGGCGTCGTCCTCGAAGCGGGCCTCGCGCGCGCCCTGTGGGCCGAGCCCGGCGACCGGCTCACCGTCGCGGACCGCACGATGACCGTCCTGGGCGTCGCCGAGACCGCCGAGCGCCTCTACAGCCCCGGCGAACGGCCCGGCACCATCTGGGCACTGCCACACGCCGTGCCCGAGGACCGCACCGGCGGCCAGGTCGTCGGCCTGCGGCTCGCCGACCCCGACGACACCGACTACATGGTCCAGCGCGCCGTCACCACGCTCGGCGCGGGCGCCGTCGGCGACGTCTCCACCTGGCAGCAGGCCCGCGCCGAGGCGCAGGGCGACACCAGACTGCTCGGCCAGGTCCTCGGCCTCTTCGGCCTCGGCGCCCTCATCGCCGCCGCGCTCGCGGTGTTCGGCGCCATCGCCACGCGGGTGCGCGGCCACCTGCGGGACATCTCCGTCCTCAAGGCCGTCGGCTTCACCCCCGGCCAGGTCGTACGGATCTTCCTCGCCCAGCACCTGGCGTTCGCCGTGTTCGGCGCCGCCCTGGCCGCCTTGCTCGTACGGACGCTCGGCGGCCACCTGCCGGGCCGGCTCGGTGACGCCGTCCAGGTCTGGCAGGGCCTCCCCGGCCACCTCCCGGCGCTCCTGCTCGTCCCGGCCGGGGCCGTGCTGTTCATCGGGGCGGCCACCTGCCTGGCCGCCTGGCGGGCGGGCCGCGTACCGCCGGTGCCGGTGCTGCCCGCCGCCGCGGCCCCGGGCGCCGGACTGTCCGGCGCGGCGCGCAAGGCACTCGGGCTGGGCGTACCGCCCGCGCTGGTCCTCGGCTGGCACCGGGCCTTCGGGCGCGGGCGCCGCGCTCCGGCCACCATCGTGCGCCTCGCCCTGCCGCTGCTGCTGATCACCGTGGCGCTCGGCGCCTGGACGACCATCGAGCGGTTCGACAGCCGCCCCGAGCAGCTCGGCCTCGCCGCCGCGCTCACCGCCCGCCCGGACGGCACGCTCACCGACCGCGACGCCACCGCGCTGCTCCTGGCCAACCCGCAGGTCACCGCCGCCCACCCCGGCCTGGAGGTCGCCGCCCTGGTCCCCGGCCAGACCGGCACCATCGCGCTGCGCGGCCTCGGCACGCGCGAGCGGCCCTACCCGTACTCCGTCGCCGAGGGCCGCCCCGCGCACGGCCCCGACGAGGCGGTCGCCGGTCAGGGCCTGCTCGACCTGCTCGACGCCCGCGTCGGCGACTGGGTGCGGCTCACCGTCGCCGGCCACCCCCAGGTGCTGCACATCGTCGGCCGCAGCATCGAGCCGGAGAACGGCGGCCGGGCCGTCTCCACCTCGCTCGACACGCTCCGCGAGAACGACCCGGGCCTGCGGCCCAGCCTCTACCAGCTCCAGCTGCGCCCCGGCGCCGACCCTCGCACGGTGAGCGCCGAACTCGCCGGTGCCTCCGGGGGCCGCCTCGACATCCACGAGGTCGCCACCCCGGCCGACCGGCTCTCCGCCCTCCGCGGCGTCGTCTTCGGCCTGATCGCCGTCCTCGCCCTCATCGGCCTCACCGAACTGTCCACCGTCATCGGCGGCACCGTCCGGGACGGCGAACGCGACCTGCTCGCCCTCAAGGCGATCGGCCTGTCCCCGCGCCAGATCACCACCGTCACGCTCACCGCCACCGGCTGCACGGCCCTGGCCGCCGCGCTCGCCGGCACGGCCCTCGGCGTCCCGTTCGCCCACTGGCTGATCGACCACGAGGCCCACGCCACCGGGATCGGCGCCGGCATCGCCCACGCCCCGCCCCCGCTCCAGCTCCTGGCGCTCACCGTCGCCGCCGTCGTCGGCGCGGTCGCCCTCGCGGCCCTCCCCGCCGCCCGCGCCACCCGCCGCCGCCTCGCGGACACCCTCAGCGCCGTGGCCTGACCCGGCCCCGATCGCGTCTCGGACCGACCCGCGACTTCCGGGGCCGGAGGTGCTGTACGGGAAAGTTGGCACCCCACACCGGGGAGCCGGGCCGCGACCCGTCGGAAGTCGGCCGGGTCGCGCCCGCCCGACACGGCAAGGGCCGGGGCCCGGACCGACGCCGGGTCGACGTCGGACGCGATCCGTTCGGACCGCTCCGTGACGGCCGGCTGTACGTCCGCCGGTCGCACACGCCGGCACGGCACGCGGCAGTAGCAGTGCGGAACCGTCTCCGGTCGCGTCCTGGCAGAGCGTCACCCGCGGAGCCCGCGCGGCCGGCCCCGAGCGTGCCTCCGGATATCAGGAGGGCAGCCGCGCCTCGATCGCCGCGACCAGGCCGGCGGCCTCGGGCTCCGTCCGCGGGCGGAAGCGGATGACCTCGCCGCCCGGCGCGACGAGGAACTTCTCGAAGTTCCACTGGACGTCCCCGGCCTCGCCGTCCTCGTCCGCGGCCTTCGTGAGCTCGGCGTACAGCGGGTGCCGGTCCGGGCCGTTGACGTCCGTCTTCTCCAGGAGCGGGAAGGTCACTCCGTACGTCGCCGAGCAGAACGTGCCGATCTCCTCCGCCGTGCCCGGCTCCTGGCCGCCGAACTGGTTGCACGGCACGCCCAGCACGGTGAAGCCCCGGTCGCCGTAGCTCTTCTGGAGCCGATCCAGGCCCTCGTACTGCGGGGTCAGCCCGCACTGGGACGCCACGTTGACGATCAGGACCACCTGGTCCTTGTACTCGGCCAGGGTCGTCGGGTCACCGGACAGGGTGCGCAGCGGGATGTCGTACAGGGACATGCGGGGAATCCTCCTCGATAGGGCACTGCAACGGGGTCGATCAAAGCACGCGCGCCTGGTAGACAGGCAGGTGTGCACCAGGATCAGCCACTGCTCGGGACGGAGACCGCCGCCGCCGGCCCACGGCCGGTGCGGTGCAGGCTGTGCGGCCGGACGCTGACCGGCGCCTCCTCACGGCGCACCGGACTCGGTCCCGCGTGCGACGCCAAACTGCGTCCGGCCGGGCCCGACATCCGGACCCGGCGCCACGAGGTCCAACAGGAGGCCCTTCCTGGCCTGTGAGGCTCCGGCCCCGTGGCCCCGTGAGGCCCGGCCGGTGAGGCTCTGTGGCACTCAGTGGCGGCGGAACAGGCCCTCCTGGACCACCGAGACCAGCAGCCGGCCCTCACGGTCGTAGATCCGGCCGCGCGCGAGGCCACGGCCGCCCGTCGCGATCGGGGACTCCTGGTCGTACAGGAACCACTCGTCGGTACGGAACGGGCGGTGGAACCACATCGCGTGGTCCAGCGACGCCATGTCGAAGCCGCGCGGCCCCCACAGCGGCTCGACCGGGATGCGGACCGCGTCCAGGAGGGTCATGTCGGAGGCGTACGTCAGCGCGCAGGTGTGGACGAGCGGGTCGTCGCCCAGCGGGCCCACCGCGCGCATCCACACCGCGCTGCGCGGGTCCGCCTCCCGGACCTCCTCGGCCGTCCAGCGCAGCCGGTCGACGTACCGGATGTCGAACGGCTGGCGCCGTGCCATCCGCTCCAGCGACTCCGGCAGCGCGCCCAGGTGCTCGCGGATCTCGTCGGTCACCGATGGCAGCTCCTCCGGCGGCGGGAAGTCCAGGCGCGGCGGCAGCTGGTGCTCGAAGCCCGCCTCCTCCGGCTGGTGGAAGGAGGCCGTGAGGTTGAAGATCGTCTTGCCGCGCTGGATCGCCGTCACCCGGCGGGTGGTGAACGACCGCCCGTCCCGCACCCGTTCCACCTGGTACACGATCGGCAGGCCCGGGATGCCGGGCCGCAGGAAGTACGCGTGCAGCGAATGGACCGGGCGGTCGCCCTCCGTGGTGCGGCCGGCCGCGACCAGGGCCTGGCCGGCGACCTGTCCGCCGAAGACCCGTTGCAGGGACTCCTGCGGGCTCGCGCCCCGGAAGATGTCGACCTCGATCTGCTCCAGGTCGAGCAGGTCGACGAGTTTTTCGGCGGGGTTCGTCACGCGTACTCCTTCACACTCGATGGCTTGGACGACCTGAACGGCTCGCAGCCGGACGACCTACAGCTGGCCCACGTCCGTGACGCGGACGATCGCGCGGCCCTCCTCGTCCGAGGCCGCCAGGTCCACCTCCGCGCTGATGCCCCAGTCATGGTCACCGTTCGGGTCGGCGAAGGTCTGCCGTACCCGCCACAGCCCGTGCGCCGGGTCCTCCTCGATGGACAGCAGCTTCGGCCCGCGCGCGTCCGGGCCGGTGCCGAGGTCCTCGTACTCGTCCCAGTACGCGTCCATCGCCTCCGCCCACCGCTCCTCGTCCCAGCCGGACTCCGCGTCCATCCCGCCCAGCTCGCCGAGCTGGTCCAGCGCGGCCAGCTCCACACGGCGGAACATCGCGTTGCGCACCAGCACCCGGAAGGCGCGGGCGTTGGCCGTGACGGGCTTGACCTGGTCGGCCTTCTCCTGGGCCTCCTCGGCCGTCTCGACCTCCGGGTTGGCCAGCTGCTCCCACTCGTCCAGCAGCGAGGAGTCGACCTGTCGCACCATCTCGCCCAGCCAGGCGATCAGGTCCTCCAGGTCCTCGGTCTTGAGGTCGTCCGGGATGGTGTGGTCCAGCGTCTTGTACGCGGACGCCAGGTAGCGCAGCACGATGCCCTCGGTACGCGCCAGCTCGTAGAACGACGTGAACTCCGTGAAGGACAGCGCCCGCTCGTACATGTCACGGATGACGGACTTGGGCGAGACGGGGTGGTCACCGACCCACGGGTGCGACTTCTTGTACGTGTTGTACGCGTGCCACAGCAGCTCCTCCAGCGGCTTCGGGTACGAGATGTCCTGGAGCCGCTCCATCCGCTCCTCGTACTCGACGCCGTCCGCCTTCATCGCGCCGACCGCCTCGCCACGCGCCTTGTTCTGCTGGGCGGCCAGGATCTGACGCGGGTCGTCCAGCGTGGACTCGACGACCGACACCATGTCGAGGGCGTACGACGGGGACTCCGGGTCCAGCAGGTCGAAGGCCGCCAGCGCGAACGTCGACAGCGGCTGGTTGAGCGCGAAGTCCTGCTGGAGGTCGACGGTGAGCCGGATGGTGCGGCCCTCCGCGTCGGGCTCGTCGAGCCGCTCGACGACCCCGCCGTCCAGCAGCGAGCGGTAGATCGCGATGGCGCGGCGGATGTGGCGCAGCTGGTTCCGGCGCGGCTCGTGGTTGTCCTCCAGCAGCCGTCGCATCGCCTCGAAGGCGTTGCCGGGCCGGGCGATCACCGACAGCAGCATGGTGTGGGTGACGCGGAAGCGGGAGGTCAGCGGTTCCGGCTCGGAGGCGATCAGCTTCTCGAAGGTGTTCTCGGTCCAGCCGACGAAGCCCTCCGGGGCCTTCTTCCGCACCACCTTGCGGCGCTTCTTCGGGTCGTCGCCGGCCTTCGCCAGGGCCTTCTCGTTCTCGATGACGTGCTCGGGCGCCTGCGCGACCACGAAGCCGGCCGTGTCGAAGCCGGCACGCCCCGCCCGGCCCGCGATCTGGTGGAACTCCCGGGCGCGCAGCGTCCGCACCCGGTTGCCGTCGTACTTGGTGAGCGCGGTGAACAACACCGTACGGATGGGGACGTTGACCCCGACGCCCAGGGTGTCGGTCCCGCAGATGACCTTCAGCAGTCCCGCCTGGGCCAGCTTCTCGACCAGGCGCCGGTACTTGGGCAGCATGCCCGCGTGGTGCACGCCGATGCCGTGCCGCACGTACCGCGAGAGGTTCTTGCCGAACTTGGTGGTGAAGCGGAAGTTGCCGATCAGCTCGGCGATCCGGTCCTTCTCCTCGCGCGAGCACATGTTGATGCTCATCAGCGACTGTGCCCGCTCGACGGCCTGCGCCTGGGTGAAGTGGACGATGTAGACGGGCGCCTGCTTGGTCTGCAGCAGCTCGGTCAGCGTCTCGGTGATGGGCGTGAGCTGGTACTCGTACGACAGGGGCACCGGCCGGGTCGCCGAGCGCACCACCGTGGTGGGGCGGCCGGTGCGGCGCGTGAGGTCCTTCTCGAACATCGAGACGTCGCCGAGCGTCGCCGACATCAGGACGAACTGGGCCTGCGGCAGTTCCAGCAGCGGAATCTGCCAGGCCCAGCCGCGGTCCGGCTCGGCGTAGAAGTGGAACTCGTCCATCACGACCTGGCCGACGTCGGCGTGCCTGCCGTCACGCAGCGCGATGGACGCCAGGACCTCCGCCGTGCAGCAGATCACGGGCGCGTCGGCGTTCACGGACGCGTCGCCGGTCAGCATGCCCACGTTCTCCGTGCCGAAGAGCTTGCACAGGTCGAAGAACTTCTCCGACACCAGTGCCTTGATCGGCGCGGTGTAGAACGTCACCTGGTCGTTGGCGAGCGCCGTGAAGTGCGCACCGGCCGCGACCAGCGATTTTCCGGAGCCGGTGGGGGTGGAGAGGATCACGTTCGCCCCGGAGACCACCTCGATCAGCGCCTCCTCCTGGGCCGGGTACAGGGTGATGCCCCGCTCCTCGGCCCATGACGAGAAGGCCTCGAAGAGGGCATCGGGGTCGGCGTCCGGCGGCAGCTGATCGATAAGGGTCACGCCCCCATCTTGCCTGGCGCGTGTCCGGAAGCGGGAACCGGCCGTCCGGATGAAGATCACGAACGGTAGGCTGTCCCGTCGACCGGGGCGCAGGACAAGAGCAAACGGGGCGGGGAACGCACATGATGGGACCGGCGCACTCACTCTCCGGGGCGGCCGCTTGGCTGGGGGTGGGGGCCGCGACCGCCGCGGCGGGGTGTCCGATGCCCTGGCCGGTGCTCGTCGTAGGGGCCCTGATCTGCGCCGGAGCGGCGCTCGCACCCGACCTCGACCACAAGTCGGCGACCATCTCGCGGGCCTTCGGGCCCGTCTCGAAGACCCTCTGCGAGATCGTCGACAAGCTGTCGTACGCCGTCTACAAGGCCACCAGGACGCGGGCGGACCCCCGCCGGAGCGGTGGCCACCGCACCCTGACGCACACGTGGGTGTGGGCCGTCCTGTGCGGCGCGGGGGCGTCCGCGCTCGCCGTCAACGGCGGCCGGTGGGCGGTCCTGGCGATCCTCTTCGTCCACCTGGTGCTGGCGGTGGAGGGCCTGCTGTGGCGGGCGGCGCGGATGTCCAGCGACGTCCTGGTGTGGCTGCTGGGCGCGACCAGCGCGTGGATCCTCGCGGGCGTCCTGGACAAGCCCGGCAACGGCTCGGACTGGCTGTTCGCCGCGCCGGGGCAGGAGTACCTGTGGCTGGGCCTGCCGATCGTGCTGGGCGCTCTCGTCCACGACATCGGTGACGCCCTGACCGTCTCGGGCTGCCCGATCCTGTGGCCGATCCCGGTCGGTGGCAAGCGCTGGTACCCGGTGGGGCCGCCGAAGGCGATGCGCTTCCGCGCGGGCAGCTGGGTGGAGCTCAAGGTGCTGATGCCGGCGTTCATGCTGCTGGGCGGCGTGGGCGGGGCGGCCGCGCTCAACTTCATCTGATCCCTCCCGTTCGGGTGAACGGGGTGCGAAGCCCCTCCATGGAACCGGAAGATCCGCTTTCTTCTGATCATGGATTCCGCCGAACTGACACGACGTCAACTGGCCGCCCGCGCAACCTCGGTGGCAGCCGCGGCCGCTCTGCCCCCGGCAGCCCTCGCCGCCCCCGCCGCGGCCGCCGCACCCGCCGCCGCGCCCTCCGTCGCCGCGGCCCCCGCACCCCGCTCCACCGCCGACTGGCGGACCTGCCTCGCCGTCGCCCGCGCCCTGCTCGTCCTCGACGACGACGACCGGCCACTGGTCCCCCGCTACGAGAAGGTCCTGCTCGGCGGCGGACTGCCCAGGACCGCCTCCGCCCCCAAGCACGTCCTGGTACTGGGCGCCGGACCCGCCGGCATGGTCGCCGCCGCCCTCCTCAAGCGCGCCGGCCACCGCGTCACCGTCGTCGAGGCCAACGGAAACCGCGCAGGCGGCCGGATCAAGACCTTCCGCACCGGCGGTCACGAGAACGCCGCCCAGCCGTTCGCCGACCCGAAGCAGTACGCCGAGGCGGGTGCCATGCGCATCCCCGGCAGCCACCCGCTCGTCATCGGCCTGATCGACAGGCTCGGCATCGAGCGCAGACCGTTCCGCTACGTCGACACCGACCCCGAGGGCAGGCCGCGGTACCGGACCTGGATCCGCGTCAACGGCATCCGGGCCCGCCGCGCCGACTACGCCAAGGACCCACGCGCGATCAACCGCTCCTTCGGCGTACCGCCGAGGTACGAGGACGTTCCGGCCGCCGACATCGTGCGCCGGGCCCTCGACCCCGTACGCGACGAGTACAGCGTGGCCCGCCCCGACGGCACCCGGGCCGACAAGCCGATGCCCGAGCTGCTGGAAGGCTGGGCCCGCGTCGTCCAGCGGTTCGGCGACTGGTCCATGTACCGGTTCCTCACCGAGTACGCGGGGCTCGACGAGCGCACCATCGACCTGATCGGAACCCTGGAGAACATGACCTCCAGGCTGCCGCTCTCCTTCATGCACAGCTTCATCAGCCAGGCGCTCATCAGCCCCGGTACCGCCTTCTACGAGCTGGACGGCGGCACCGCCGTCCTCGCCGACGCGCTCCTCGACCAGGTCCGCGACGACGTCCGCTTCGACCGGCGCGTCACCCGCGTCGAGACACGCGAGGAGGGTGAGAGGGTCGTCGTGGACACGGTCTCCGAGGGCCGCGGCGGCCCCGTGGTCCGCGAGCGGTTCACCGGCGACGCGGCGATCGTGACCATCCCCTTCTCCGGGCTCCGGCACGTCCAGATCTCGCCCCCGTTGTCGTACGACAAGCGCCGTGCCATCACGGAGGCGCACTACGACAGCGCCACCAAGGTGCTGCTGGAGTTCAGCCGCCGCTGGTGGGAGTTCGGCGAGGACGACTGGCGCCGCGAACTGGACGCCATGGAGCCGGGACTCTACGACCGCTACCGCAAGGGCCAGGTGCCACCGGACGGACGACTGCTGGGCGAGCACCCCTCCGTACCCAGGGGGTACCTCTCAGAGGACCAGCGCACCCACTACGCGGCGAACGCCTGGGTCTCCCGCGACGAGCCCGAGGCGGCCGGGGTCATCGGCGGCGGCTCGGTCACCGACAACGCCAACCGCTTCATGTTCAACCCCTCCCACCCCGTCCCCGGCAGCGACGGCGGCGTCGTCCTCGCCTCCTACAGCTGGGCGGACGACGCCAGGCGCTGGGACGCCTACGACGACGAGGCCCGGTACGCGCTCGCCCTGCGCGGCATGCAGGAGGTGTACGGGCGGCGACTGGAGGTCTTCTTCACGGGCGTCGGCCGCACCCAGAGCTGGCAGCGAGACCCGTACGCCTACGGGGAGGCCGCCGTCCTGCTGCCCGGCCAGCACACCGAGATCCTCCTGGACATGCGCACCCAGGAGGGCCCGCTGCACTTCGCGGGCTGCCACACCTCGGTGAAGCCGGCCTGGATCGAAGGCGCCCTCGAATCAGCGGTCCGCGCCGCCCTGGAGGTCCACGGCACCGGCTGACGCGGGGGCACCGGGCGGCCCGGGGCGGGGCTCCGGGCACCCGCCCGGCGGGCTCAGCCGCGGGGCGCCGGTGACGGCCACGGCCCGGGCCGGTCCGGGGCCGTCAAGGCCCTCGGCGGACCACGACTCCCGCTCGCCGGGCCGCGCCGGGCCGCGCCGGGCCGCGCCGGGCCGGGCCGCGCCGAGCCGGGCCGCGGGGCCAAGCTTTCACCCGTGCCAGGACCGCCACAGAGCCGCGTAGGCGCCGCCCGCCGCGACCAGGTCGGTGTGGCTGCCCAGCTCGCTGATACGGCCCTCCTCGACGACCGCGATGACGTCCGCGTCGTGGGCCGTGTGGAGCCGGTGCGCGATCGCCACCACCGTACGGCCGTCCAGCACCCGGGCCAGGGACCGCTCCAGGTGGCGGGCGGCCCGCGGATCCAGCAGGGACGTCGCCTCGTCCAGCACCAGGGTGTGCGGGTCGGCCAGCACCAGGCGCGCCAGCGCGACCTGCTGCGCCTGCGCCGGGGTCAGCGCCAGGCCGCCCGAACCGACCTCGGTGTCCAGCCCGTCGTCCAGCGCCCTCGCCCACCCGTCCGCGCCGACCGCCCCGAGGGCCGCCCACAGCTCGGCGTCCTCGGCGCCCGCCCGCGCGAGCAGCAGGTTGTCGCGGAGCGTACCGACGAAGACATGGTGCTCCTGGTTGACCAGCGCGACATGCTCACGGACCCGCTCGGCGGGCATCCGTGACAGCTCCGCCCCGCCCAGCGTGACCCGTCCCGTCCGCGGCGCGTAGATACCGGCGAGCAGCCGGCCCAGCGTCGACTTGCCCGCACCCGACGGGCCGACCAGCGCCACCCGCGTGCCCGGCGGCACGTCCATCGACACCCGGTGCAGCACGTCCACGCCCTCGCGGTAGCCGAACCGCACCTCGTCCGCCCGCACATCACGCCCGTCGGGCCGTACGGACCCGTCGCCGCTCTCCGGCTCGATGTCCCGCACACCGACGAGCCTGGCCAGTGACACCTGGGCCACCTGGAGCTCGTCGTACCAGCGGAGGATGATCCCCACCGGCTCCACCAGCATCTGCGCCAGCAGCGCGCCCGTCGTCAGCTGCCCGACGTCCATCCAGCCCTCCAGCACGAACACGCCGCCGATCATCAGGACGGCGGCCAGGACGGTGGTGTGCGTGACGTTGACGACCGGGAAGAGGACCGAACGCAGGAAGAGCGTGTAGCGCTCCCACGCCGTCCACTCCTTGATCCGCCGGTCGGACAGCCCGATCCGCCGCGCTCCCAGCCGGTGCGCCTCGATCGTTCGCCCCGCGTCGACCGTCTCCGTCAGGGCGGCGGCGACCGCCGCGTACCCGGCGGCCTCCGAACGGTACGCCGAGGGCGCCCGCCGGAAGTACCAGCGGCACCCCACGATCAGCAGCGGCGCGGCCACCAGCACGGCGAGGGCCAGCGGCGGCGCGGTCACCGTCAGGCCGCCGATCAGCAGCCCCGCCCACACCACGCCGACGGCCAGCTGCGGCACCGCCTCCCGCATGGCGTTGGCCAGCCGGTCGACGTCGGTGGTGATCCGGGAGAGCAGGTCACCGGTGCCGGCCCGCTCCAGCACGCCCGGCGGCAGCGCCACCGACCGCACGAGGAAGTCCTCGCGCAGATCGGCCAGCATCTCCTCGCCGAGCATCGCACCGCGCAGCCGCACCAGTCGCACGAACACGGTCTGCACCACCAGCGCGGCCGCGAACGCCCCCACGGTGACCGGCAGACGCAGGTCCCGCGCCCCCTCGGCGAGCCGGTCCACCAGTGAGCCGAGCAGGTACGGCCCGGCCATCGACGCGACGACAGCCACCGCGTTGACGGCGACGAGCACGACGAACGCGGTGCGGTGGCGGCGCAGCAGTCCGGCCACGTAGGCCCGGACGGTCGCGGCGGTGCCGACCGGCAGCGTGGCCGCCGATTCCGGGGCCGCCGGGTCGTACTCGGGCGGCGCCATACCGATGACGGCGGTCATGCCGACTCCTCGATGTCCACAAGGGTTTCCTCTTCGGTCGCGCGGGTGACCACCGCGCGGTAACGCTCCTCCGTGGCCAGCAGCTCGCGGTGGGTGCCCACCGCCGCCGCCCGGCCCTCATGGACGAGCACCACCCGGTCCGCGAGGTCCAGCAGAAGCGGTGACGAGGCCAGCACCACGGTCGTCCGGCCGGTACGCAGCCGCCGGACGCCCGCCGCGACCCGCGCCTCGGTGTGCGAGTCCACCGCCGACGTCGGCTCGTCGAGCACCAGCACCTCGGGGTCGGTGACCAGCGACCGGGCCAGGGCCAGGCGCTGGCGCTGACCGCCGGACAGGGACCGGCCCCGCTCGGTGATCCGGGTGCGCATCGGGTCGCCGCCGGGGTCCACCGACGCCTGCGCGAGGGCGTCCAGCACGTCACCGCACCGGGCGGCCGCCAGGGCGTCCTCGGCGGCGACCTGCCCGGACGACGGCACGTCCAGCAGCTCGCGGAGGGTGCCGGACAGCAGGACCGGGTCCTTGTCCTGGACGAGGACGGCGGAGCGCGCCACGTCCAGGGGCAGTTCGTCCAGGGCGACCCCGCCGAGAAGGACGGACACGTGTGACTCCGGCTCCTGCGACGGATGCCCGCCGAGCCGGTCGGCCAGCCTCCCGGCGGCGTCCGGGTCACCGCACACCACGGCGGTGAGCAGACCGGCCGGCGCGAGCAGCCCGGTCACCGGGTCGTACAGGTCCCCGCCCGGCCGCTCGTGCGCCGCGGCCGGGTTCGCGGTGGTCGTACGCGTCAGGGCCAGCACCCGCGCGGCGCGTTTCGCGGAGGGCCGAGAGAAGGAGTACGCCATGGCGATCTCCTCGAAGTTGCGCAACGGGTGGGCGGCGAGGGTGACCGCGCCGTACACGGTGACCAGTTCGCCGACCGTGACGCGCCCCTCCAGGGCGAGCTTCGCCCCGTACAGCACCACCACGATCAGCAGCAGCCCCGGCAGCAGTACCTGTACCGCGGCGATCAGTGCCCACATGCGGGCGCTGCGCACGGCTGCCTCGCGGACTTCCTGGGACGCCTCGCGGTAGCGGCCGAGGAACAGCTCCTCGCCGCCGATCCCGCGCAGCACCCGCAGGCCGGCGACCGTGTCCGAGGCCAGCTCGGTGGCACGGCCCGCCTTCTCCCGCTGGACGTCCGCGCGCCGGGTGGCGCGGGGGAGCAGCGGGAGGGCGGCGAGTGCCAGCACGGGCACGCCGACGGCGACGACGACGCCGAGGGCGGGTTGGTAGACCACCAGCCCCACACAGACCAGGACCAGCGTGGTGGCCGCCGATGCGAACCGCGACAGCGCCTCCACGAACCAGCCGATCTTCTCGACGTCCCCGGTGGAGACGGCGACGACCTCGCCCGCGGCGACCCGGCGGTGCAGGAGCGAGCCCAACTCGGCGGTCTTGCGCGCCAGGAGCTGCTGGACGCGGGCGGCGGCGGTGATCCAGTTGGTGACGGCGGTGCGGTGCATCATCGTGTCGCCCACGGCGATGGCCGCGCCCAGCAGGGCGATGAGACCTCCGGCCCGGGCGAGGCCACCACCCGAGCGGTCGATCACGGCCTGCACCGCGAGGCCCACGCCCAGCGGCAGACCGGCGATGCCGAGGTGCAGCACCAGGCCCCACAGCAAGGACCTGACCTGGCCGCCCAGCTGGTTGCGGCCCAGCCAGAGCAGGAAGCGCGTGCCCGACCTCACGTCGGGATCACCAGGATCGGCGTACGGAAGATGGCGGATCTGCATGACGTCCCAGGGATTCCGTCGACGGGCGGCAGCGCTGAACGGCGGCCGGAAACCGTGCAAGGTTCGCCGTCCGGCCCCGTGGTCGGCAATCGAATTTCCGGCGTGACCGCGCCGAACACGCCAAAGCCCGGCCCCCTGCCCCGGTGCCGCAGCCGGGTTCCCGCGCTTCACTCGCGGCCCACGGGGCAACGGCGAAACACGAGTCCGCCCACGGGCGGGCTCCTTGCCGTCTCCGCGCCGGCGGGTCCGGCCCCGGCGTCCGCCGTGCCCCACCACTCACCGCCCGGGCTCGGCACCGATTGGCGCGATCCGGTCACCGCCGCCCCGTCCGTTCCCCGGCCGGACGCCGCGCCCAGCCGCGCAACGGAGCTCGCCCGGTCGTATGCCGTGGGCCGGGCCCCGCGGCGGTCAGCCGGGCTTCACCGAGTCCACGCCCGACCGGGCCCTCCTCCACTCGCCGCGGGTGAAGTCGGGTATCCGCTGCGGCGCGCCCTTCGCCTTGACGGAGGCGTGACTGAGCGGCACCGGGGCCGTCCAGGTGGCGGCGTCGTACACGTCGAAGTCCGGGACCAGACCGAGCCGCATGCACTGCGTCAGGCGGTACACCATGATGTAGTCCATTCCGCCGTGCCCACCGGGCGGGTCGGCGTGCTCCTTCCACAGCCAGTGGTCGAACTCGCCCGCGTACGAGGAGAAGTCGGCCCACCGGTCGTCGGTGTGGTCGGGCTCGACGTATATCCGGGCCGGGTAGTCCTCGAAGACGCCCTTCGTGCCGCCCAGACTGTTGATCCTGCTGTACGGGTGCGGCGTCGACACGTCGTGCTCCAGCCGGATCACCCGGCCCCTGGCCGTCTGCACCATGCTGATGGTGCGGTCGCTCGCGACGTACGTCTCCTTCCAACTGGGGTCTCCGGGGGGCACGTTGGCCGCGCGGTACTCGGCCAGACCCAGCGCGGGGGTGCCGAAGCTGCTGATGCTGACCGCGCGGTCGCCCCGGTTGACGTCCATGTAGTTGGCGACCGGACCGAAGCCGTGGTTGGGGTAGAGGTCGCCGCGCAGCCGGGTGTGCCACAGGCGGCGCCAGGGGCCTTCGTAGTACGTCGGCGAGAACATCAGGCCCCGCAGATCGTGGTTGTACGCCCCGGCCCCGTGCAGCAGCTCGCCGAACTTGCCGGCGTGCGCCATGCGCAGGACCCGCATCTCGTTCCTGCCGTAGCAGCAGTTCTCCAGCTGCATGCAGTGGCGGCGGGTGCGCTCGGAGAGGTCGACGAGCTCCCACAGCTCGTCGAGGCGCATCGCGACGGGACACTCGACGCCCACGTGCTTGCCGTTCAGCATCGCCGTCCGTGCCATGGCGAAGTGGACGTCCCAGGGGGTCGCCACGTAGACGAGGTCGACGTCGCCGCGCTCGCAGAGATGCTCGTAGTCGTTCTCCCCGTTGGCGTAGACGGCGGGCGAGGGCCGGCCCGCCGCCACGACCTTGGCCGCGGCCCGCTCGGTCTTGGCCTTCACCGGGTCGCAGACGGCGACCACCCGCACGCCGGGGACGGCCAGGAACGGATCGAGCATGCTGTCGCCGCGGTTGCCGAGCCCCACGATCCCGACACGGACGGTGGAGCGCCGTTCGAAGGGCACGCCGGCCATGGTGGGGCCCTGACGCGGGGGAGCGGCGGTGGTCTCCGGTCCCTCGGTCCCGGCGGCGGCAGCGGTACCGCCCAGCGCGCCGAGCCCCAGTCCGGCGGCGCCCGCCGCGCCGGCCGTGGTCCGCAGGACGGAGCGACGGCTGGGTGAGTCCCCGGCCCGGTCCTGGTTCCCGGGTGCTGCGTCGTTCATGGAACCTCCAGTGCGTTGTGTGCGCGGCTGGTTCATGAATCCCGGGAAGGACCCTGGCTGCTGGGGCTGCCGGTGGGCAAGAGATCGGGTTGGACTCTCGTTCCGAGCACATGGACTCCTGGAACGGGAGGGACCGAGGCGGGGTTCACCGTGACGCCCCGGCGTACGGCGCCGAGGGGTCCGGGACGGGCCTCAGGGGCGGGTCGCCCGCTCCAGCTGGAGGAGCGCGGAGTGGTAGGGACGGCCGGTGGCGTGCTGCATGCCGAGCTCGCACATCCGGTTGGCGGAGAGGTACGCGTCGACCGTCCGCGCCGTCACCTCCGCCGCCTCCCGGGCCGTCGCCGACTCCGTCAGCTCGGGGTGCAGCATCCCGCGGTCGCCCGCGAAGGCGCAGCAGCCGGCGTCGTCCGGGACGACGACCTCCTCGGCGCACGCCTCCGCGATGACCGGCAACCGGTCCTCGTCGCCGAGGTGCCGCATCGCGCAGGTGGGGTGGACCACCGCCGACGCGGCCTTCCGCCGCACCGTCAGGCGCGGCAGCAGGTCGTCGGCGGCCCACACGACCGAGTCGAGCACCGTCAGCTCCGCGTGCAGCTCGCGGTTGCGGGCGCTGAGGTACGGCGCCACCTCCCGTGCCAGGCCCAGCGCACAGGAGGAGGCGTCCACCACGAGCGGCAGCCGCCCGCCCGCCGTCCAGCCCCAGGCGGCCTCGACGATCCGGTTCGCCATCACCCGAGCGCCCTCGTCGTAGCCCTTGGAGTGCCAGATCGTGGCGCAGCAGGTGCCCGCCACGCCGTCCGGGATCCACACCGGCCTGCCGGCCCGCGCGGACAGGGCCACCACCGCCTCCGGCAGGGACGGCCCGACGAACCCGTCCGGCTCGCCGAAGACCCGGTTCACACACGCGGGGTAGTACACGGCGACCGCCCGCGCCCGCTCCGTGACGGGCAGCTCCGCGGCGGCCGCGCCGGGGATCTCCGGCAGCCACCCGGGCATCCGCTCGGGCCCCACCACCCTGCGGACCAGCCCCGTCACGGAGGCGGGCAGGCGGTCACCGAGCCGGCGGCCGGTGGCCACCGCGAGCCGCGCCGAGGCCTCCACCACCGCGAACCGGCGGGCGGCCAGCGCCGCCAGCCGCTCCTCGCGCACCGAGTGCCGGGCGTGCCGCAGACGCTTCATCAGCGCGCCGGTGTCAATGCCCACCGGGCAGTCGAGGCGGCACACCGAGTCGCCCGCGCACGTGTCCACCGCGGCGTACCCGTACGCTGCCAGGAGGTTCGCCTCGACGGGCGAACCGGGACTCTGCCGCGTCATCTCGCGCCGCAGCACGATGCGCTGACGGGGCGTCGTCGTCAGGTCCCGGCTGGGGCAGGCCGGTTCGCAGAAGCCGCACTCGATGCACGCGTCGGTGACCGGCTCCACCCTCGGTACCGTCTTGAGCCCGCGCAGGTGGCCGCGAGGGTCCCGGTCGAGCACGACGCGCGGGGCCAGCACCCCGTCGGGGTCGAGGGCCTGCTTGGTACGCCACATCAGCTCCGTCGCCCTGGGCCCCCACTCGAGCTCCAGGAACGGCGCGATGTTCCGGCCGGTGGCGTGCTCGGCCTTCAGGGAGCCGTCGAACCGCTCGACGGTCAGCTTGCAGAACTCGTCCATGAAGGCGGCGTACCGGTCGACGTCGTCCGGGTCGGACGGGTCGAAGGCCAGCAGGAAGTGCAGGTTGCCGTGGGCCGCGTGTCCGGCGACGGCGGCGTCGAAGCCGTGCGCCGCCTGTAGGGCGAGCAGCGCCTCGCACGCCTCGGCGAGCCGTGACGGCGGCACCGCGAAGTCCTCGGTGATGAGCGTGGTACCGGAAGGACGCCCGCCGCCCGCCGCGGCGACGAACGCCTTGCGCGCCTTCCAGTAGCCGCCGATCGTCCGGGCGTCCCGGGTGAAGGCGTTGGTCACCGACGCCACGGGCGCCACCGGCTCGAGGTCGTCGAGCACCCGCGCCGCCGCCCGCTCGTACGCCTCCAGGGCCGCCGTGTCGGGCGCCCGGAACTCCACCAGCAGCGCCGTGGCCGCGCGGGGCAGCCGCCCCCAGTCGGCGGGCACCCCGTCCACCCGTACCGACGCCCGCAGCGTGTTGCCGTCCATCAGCTCCACGGCGACCGCGCCCGCCTCGGTGAAGCGGGGCACCGCGGCCGCGGCGGCGGGCAGCGACGGGAAGAACAGCAGCGCCGCGGTGACCTCGCGGTCCAGCGGCAGGGTGTCGAACACCACCTCGGAGATGAAGCCGAGGGTGCCCTGAGAGCCGACCATCAGCCCGCGCAGGATCTCGACGGGCGTCGAACCGTCCAGGAAGGCGTCGAGACGGTAGCCGTTGGTGTTCTTGATCTCGTACTTGGCGCGAATCCGGGCCGTAAGCCGCGGGTCGGCCTCGATCTCCGCCTTGATGGCGAGCAGCTCGGCGCACAGGCCGGGCTCCGCGCGCGCCAGTGCGGCGTCGGCCGCCGGGTCGCCGGTGTCGACGACCGTGCCGGACGGCAGGACGACGGTGAGGGAGGCGACCGTGCGGTACGCGTTGCGCGCCGTGCCGGCCGTCATCCCGGACGCGTTGTTGGCGACGACCCCGCCGATCGTGCAGGCCGCCGCGCTCGCCGGGTCCGGGCCCAGTACGCGGCCACAACGGGCGAGCGCCGCGTTGGCGCGGGCGACGGTGGTGCCGGGCCGGACGCGGGCACGGGCGCCGCCGTCGAGGACCTCGACCCCCGACCAGTGCCGGCGCACGTCCACCAGGACGTCCTCGCCCTGCGCCTGGCCGTTGAGGCTCGTCCCGGCGGCCCGGAACACGACCTCCCGGCCTCTGTCGTGGGCGTAGGACAGGACGGCCGAGACGTCGGCGACGTCCTCCGCGACCACGACGACCTGCGGGACGAAACGGTAGGGGCTGGCGTCCGACGCGTACCGGACGAGGTCGGAGACCCGCCACAGCACCTTCTCGGCGCCCAGGAGCGCCGTCAGTTCGTCGCGCAGCCGTCCGGGTGAGCCGTGCGCCAGCAGGTCGGGCACCCGGTCGGGGTAGGGGCCGTGATGCGTGCCGGGGCGGAAGGCGTCGGGTTTCGGCTCCGGCATCGGCATCGGCATGTCACGGTCCCCTCGACAGGCGGCACCGGCGTCACGGCACCGGCGTCGGGGCGCGGGTGTCACGGCACGGGCGTCAGCAGTGGCGCTCCGGACTTCCGTCGACCAGAGCGGACAGCAGTCCGCCGAGCACCTCGCGCTGTTCGGCGGTCAATGGAGCCAGGATGTCCTCCGCGGCGGCCCGGCGCGCGGTACGCAGCTGCCGCAGCGTGTCCCGCCCCGCGTCGGTGAGCTCGATCCGCACCACCCGGCGGTTGGCCGGGTCGGGGGCGCGGCGGACCCGTCCGCTCGCCTCCAGCCCGTCCACCAGGCTGGTCACCGCACGCGGAACGACCTCGAGCCGGGCGGCGAGGTCGGCCATCCGGGGCGGGGTGTCGTAGTGCGCGACCGTGCGCAGCAGCCGGGACTGGGCGGGTGTGATCGCTATGTCGGCCGACTCCAGCTGCCGCTTCTGGCTGCGGTGGAGGCGCCTGGTCAGCCGGAGCAACTGCTCGGCGAGAAGGCCGTCGGCGTCGGGGGAGTACATGGCCGGATGGTATCAGGACCTTATTCACTGTGAATATAGGTAACAATGAGCTATTCTCTCAGAGATCGCTCCGACGGGTCTGCTGCCGGGGGCGGTCGCGGTCCGCACCGCCCCCGCACTCTCGAAGGAGCCCATGCGCATCCACGCGGAGTCCACCTGGACGCCACCGCCACCCGGTCCGGAACAGCCGCCGCCCCAGATCCGGCGCGCCCTCCGGCTCTTCCGCCCCTACCGCGGCCGACTGGCCGTGGTGGGTGTCCTCGTCGCCGCCTCGTCGCTGGTGTCGGTCGCCTCGCCCTTCCTGCTCCGCGAAATCCTCGACACCGCGATCCCGCAGGGGCGCACGGGCCTGCTCACGCTGCTCGCCCTCGGCATGATCCTCACCGCCGTGGTGACCGGTGTCTTCGGTGTGCTGCAGACGCTGATCTCGACGACGGTCGGCCAGCGCGTCATGCACGACCTGCGCACCGCCGTCTACGGCCGGCTCCAGCGGATGCCGCTCGCCTTCTTCACCCGCACGCGCACCGGTGAGGTCCAGTCCCGCATCGCCAGCGACATCGGAGGGATGCAGGCGACCGTCACCTCCACCGCGACCTCCCTGGTGTCGAACCTGACCGCCGTCGTGGCCACCGTCGTGGCGATGCTGGCGCTGGAGTGGCGGCTGACGATCGTCTCCCTGCTCCTGCTGCCGGTGTTCGTGTGGATCAGCCGCAGGGTCGGCCGCGAGCGCAAGAGGATCGCCGCCCAGCGGCAGGGGCAGATGGCCGCCATGGCCGCGACCGTCACCGAGTCGCTCTCCGTCAGCGGGATCCTGCTGGGCCGCACGATGGGCCGCGCCGACTCCCTCACCTCCTCCTTCGCCGCCGAGTCCGAGCGCCTCGTCGGCCTCGAGGTCCGCTCCTCGATGGCGGGCCGGTGGCGCATGTCGACCATAGGCATCGTGATGGCCGCCATGCCCGCGATGCTCTACTGGGCGGCCGGGCTGGCGCTCCAGGCGGGCGGCCCCACCATCTCCATCGGCACGCTCGTCGCCTTCGTCTCGCTCCAGCAGGGCCTGTTCCGGCCCGCCGTGAGCCTGCTCTCGACCGGCGTGGACATCCAGACCTCCATGGCCCTCTTCCAGCGGATCTTCGAGTACCTGGACCTCCCCGTCGACATCACCGAGCCGCAGACGCCGGTCCGGCTGGAGAAGATCCGAGGCGAGGTCCGCTTCGAGGGCGTCGACTTCCGGTACGACACCAAGGGCGGTGAGACGCTCAGCGGTATCGACATCGCCGTGCCGGCCGGCGGCAGCCTGGCGGTCGTCGGCCCCACCGGCTCCGGCAAGTCCACGCTCAGCTATCTCGTCCCCAGGCTGTACGACGTCACCGGCGGCCGTGTCACGCTCGACGGCGTCGACGTGCGGGAGCTGGACTTCGACAGTCTCGCCCGCGGGGTGGGCGTGGTCTCCCAGGAGACCTACCTCTTCCACGCCTCGGTCGCCGACAATCTCCGTTTCGCCCGGCCGGAGGCGACCGACGAGGAGATCGAGGCGGCCGCCAGGGCGGCCCAGATCCACGACCACATCGCGTCCCTGCCGGACGGTTACGCCACCCTGGTCGGTGAGCGGGGGTACCGCTTCTCCGGTGGGGAGAAGCAGCGCCTCGCCATCGCCAGGACGATCCTGCGCGATCCGCCCGTGCTGATCCTCGACGAGGCCACCAGCGCCCTCGACACCCGTACGGAACAGGCCGTGCAGCAGGCGATCGACGCGCTCTCCGCCGGCCGCACCACCATCACCATCGCCCACCGCCTCTCCACCATCCGGGACGCCGACGAGATCGTGGTCCTCGTCGAGGGGCGCGTCGTCGAGCGCGGAACGCACGAGGAACTGGTGAAGCGGGACGGCCGTTACGCCGCGCTGGTGCGGGGCGACGCGGAGCCGGAGCCGGAACCGTCCGGACCCGCTCAGGCGGCCGAGGGCGGCCGGGGGCGGCCGGGCGACGGATCGGCGGACACGACGACGGCGCCGCCGCTTCCCTGGGACGGGGGAGCGACGGCGCCGGGGGAAACGATCGTCAGACGAGCCAGCCGACGAAGTGGATGATGCCGGCGAGCAGGTCGGTGATGACGTTCATGTGGTGCGTTCTCCTTGGCTGTACGTGCATGTGTGGGACTGCGCAGTCGCGGTCTGCAGCCCGTCGCTTGCGCACCGTAAGCATCACCCGTCGCACCCCGCCCGGTCCCGGAAAAAGGGTGACGATCATGCGTTCGGGCGAACAACCGAGCCCGTGTTCGCCTGTTCCCGTTCGGCGGGTCGGGTGAGGGTGGATGTGCGAATTGCCCGATTATCTACCTTTTCCGGGTTAGCGTGCCCGCATGGTGAACGAGTCCCCCGACGCGCCCCGGCGCGGGCGTCCCCGTATGACCCGTCGCGGCCGGCTGGCCCTCGGTGCCGGTCTGGCCGCCGTCGCGGCCGCCGCGGTGCTGGTCCCGCTGCTGCTGCTCAAGGAGCCCCCGGCCGTGCCGCCACCCGAGAAGCCGACGATGCTGCTCGTCCCGGAGGGATGGCGGGCGGGTCAGGTGTACGAGGCGGCCGACAAGGCGCTCGGGGTGGCGCCCGGCACCACCCGCAAGGTCGCCGAGGCGGGGACCCTCAAACTGCCGGAGGACGCGCTGGGCAACCCCGAGGGGTTCCTCTTCCCCGCCACGTACCCGGTCTACGAGAAGACGACTCCGCGCGGCCTGCTGGACTACATGGTGCGGACCGCCCACGAGCGGTTCGGCGTGGACCGCATCAGCTCCGGAGCCCAGCGCAACGGCGTGAGCCTCTACCAGACGGTGACCATCGCGAGCATCGTGCAGGCCGAGGCCGACACGCCGGAGGACATGGGCAAGGTCGCCCGGGTCATCCGCAACCGCCTCGCGCGGGGGATGACGCTCCAGATGGACTCGACCCTCAACTACGGCCTCGGGCGCTCCACGCTCGACACGTCGCACGCCGACACCCGCATGGACAACCCGTACAACACCTACAACCGCCAGGGGCTGCCCCCCACGCCGATCGGCAACCCCGGCGAGCAGGCGATGCGCGCGGCGGTCGACCCCCCGCCCGGCGCCTGGCTCTACTTCGTCACCGTGCGGCCCGGCGACACCCGCTTCACCGCCGACTACGCGGAGCACCAGCGCAACGTCCAGGAGTTCAACGCCCACCGCGCGTCGGCGTCGGCGTCGGCGTCGAACTGACCGTCCTCCACGCGCCCGGACCGGCGGCCCCGCGTCAGACGGCCGCCGGTTGCAGGTCCCGGTCCTGGCCCCTGTGCGCGGCGGGGGCCCGGTCCGGGACCTGGCCCCCGTACCCGGCCCGGTCCAGCAGGCGGGCGATGTCACGGGCGGCGGAACGCCCGGCGCGGTTCGCGCCGATCGTGGAGGCGGAAGGGCCGTACCCCACGAGGTGGACGCGTTCGTCGCGCACCACGCGCGTGCCGTCCAGGCGGATGCCGCCGCCCGGCTCGCGCAGCCGCAACGGGGCCAGGTGGTCGACGGCCGGGCGGAAGCCGGTCGCCCACAGGATGACGTCGGCGTCCACCGTCCGCCCCGCCAGGGCGGAGCCCGCGTCCCAGACCACACCCGCCGGGGTGATCCGGTCGAACATCGGCAGCCGGTCCAGAACGCCGCGCTCCCGCGCCCGCCGGATCGCGTCGTTCAGCGGCAGACCGGTCACGCCCACCACGCTCTGCGGGGGCAGCCCGCGCCGGACCCGCTCCTCCACCAGGGCCACCGCCGCCCGCCCCTCCGCCTCTCCGAACGGGCCCTCGCGCCAGACCGGCTCGCGGCGCGTCACCCACGTCGTCTCCGCCGCCACCTCCGCGATCTCCATCAGGTGTTGCGTTCCCGACGCCCCGCCGCCCACCACGACCACCCGCCGACCGGCGAACCGCGCCGGCCCCGGGTAGTCCGCCGTGTGCAACTGCCGCCCGCGGAAGGTCTCCTGGCCCGGGTAGTAGGGCCAGAACGGCCGGTCCCAGGTGCCCGTCGCGTTGACCAGGGCACGCGTCGTGTACGTCCCCTCCGAGGACTCCACCACCAGACGCCCGTCCCCGGCCTCCCGGACGGTCGTGACGTCCACGGGCCGGTGCACCCGCAGCCCGAACCTCTCCTCGTACCGCGCGAAGTACTCGCCGATCACCTCCGACGACGGGCGGCTGTCGTCGGCGCCGGCCAGCTCCATACCGGGCAGCGCGTGCATCCCGTGCACGCGGCCGTACGTCAGCGAAGGCCAGCGGAACTGCCAGGCGCCGCCCGGCCGCGGGGCGTGGTCCAGCACGACGAAGTCCCGGTCCGGCACCAGGCCGCCGCGCCGCAGGTGGTAGGCGGCGGACAGCCCCGCCTGGCCCGCACCGATGACGACCACGTCCACGTCCCCGCCCACCATGTAGTTCATGTTTCTACTAACAGGGCGAGGTCCGTGGAACTTCCCGTCGTCCGCGCCGATCGGTCAGGCGGGCGGCTCGCGGGACACGCCGGCTCCGGGAGCGGCGGCGGCACGGTGACACCATGGGGGCATGAGCGACGCATTCACCACCCGTACGCTGCGCATCACCACCGGCGACAGGGAGACCGTCCACGACCTCACCGGCGCCTGTGCCTCCTTCCTCCGGGAGGCGGCGGCGGGCCGCGACGGCCTGCTCAACGTCTTCACACCGCACGCCACCACGGGCGTGGCCATCCTGGAGACGGGCGCCGGCAGTGACGACGACCTCCTGGCCGCCCTCCACACCCTGCTCCCCGCCGACGACCGCTGGCAGCACCGCCACGGCAGTCCCGGCCACGGCCGCGACCACGTGCTGCCCGCGCTGGTGCCCCCGCACGCCACGATCCCCGTCGTGGGCGGTGAAATGGCCCTCGGCACCTGGCAGTCGGTGTGCGTGGTCGACACCAACAAGGACAACCCGGACCGGCAGGTGCGGCTCAGTTTCCTCGGCTGAGCCTCCCCGGCCGGGTCACGCGGGCCGGTTCACCCGACGACGTCCCTCGCCGGCTTCCCGTCCAGGTGGTCGGTGACGTTCTGGACGGCGGCCAGGGCGATGCGGACCACGGTCTCGCGGGTGACGCCCGCGACGTGCGGGGACAGCACCACGTTCGGGGCCCTGAGCAGCCGCAGCGAGCGCGGAGGCGGCTCGGGGTCGAAGACGTCGATGCCCGCGCCGGCGAGGGCGCCGGACTCCAGGGCGTCCGCGAGGGCGTCCTGGTCGATCAGGGCGCCCCGGGCTGTGTTGACGACGAACGCGGTGGGCTTGAGCAGAGCCAGGCGCCGCGCGTCGAGAAGGTGACGGGTCTCCTCGTTCAACGGGGTGTGCAGCGTGACGTAGTCCGACGTCCGGAGCAGCTCGTCGAGCTCCACATGCCGGGCGCCGCCCAGGCGCGCCTCCGTCTCGGGGGAGACACGCCGCCGTCCGGCGTACAGGACGCTCATGTCGAACGCGACCGCGCGACGGGCCACTTCGGTGCCGATGTGCCCCAGGCCGATGACGCCGAGCGTCTTGCCGCACAGTTCCGTGAGGGACTGCTGGAGACGCGGCAGCGCCCAGTCGGCTTCGACGAGCGCGGTGTGGGCGGGGACCAGCCGCTTGGCGAGTGCCAGCATGAGCGCGAACGTCTGCTCCGCCACGTTCTGCCGCTCCGCGCCGCTGGACCCGATCGTGCAGACCGCGACGCCCCGTTCGCGGGCCGCCTCCACGTCGACGTAGTCGTAGCCGTGGCTCGCGCACTGGACGAGCTCCAGGTGCGGTGCGGCGGCGAGGTGGGCGGAGGTGACCGGGGCGAGGGCGGTGACGACGACGTGCGCCTCGCGCAGCGCCGCCCGGTCCTCGTCGGTGCTCTCCACGACGGTGACCCGGGCGTGGCCCGGGAGGACCGAGGCGAGCGCGGCACCGGCGCCGCGGCCGCCCACGTGGGGCGCGACGACGGCGAGCACGTTCTTCGGGGCGGTCACGCGCCATCCTCGGTCAGGTCGTCCCGGCCGGGTGTGCCGGGTGTGCGGTGACCGGACAGGGCGAGGGTCAGGTCCAGTTCGGCGAGGAGGCAGCGGATGACGTGCTCGACGCCCGCCTGCCCGTCGAGGCCGAGCCCGTACGCGTACGGACGGCCCGCCAGCACCGCGTCGGCGCCCAGGGCGAGCGCCTTGAAGATGTCGTCGCCCGTGCGGATGCCGCTGTCGAACAGCACGGTCAGCCGGCCGTCGGCCGCCTCCGCGACGCGTGGCAGGGCGTCGGCTGCGGCGACGCAGCCGGCGACCTGGCGGCCGCCGTGGTTGGACACCACCACGCCGTCCATGCCCGCCTGGGCGGCGCGCCGGGCGTCGTCCGGGTGCAGGATGCCCTTGAGCACGATCGGGCCGTCCCAGTTCTCCCGCAGGAACTCCAGGTCCGGCCACGTCTTCGCCGGGTCGGCGAACATGCCGACGAAGTGCGCCACGGCCGCGTTCGGGTCCTCGTGCACCGGCTTGGCCAGCCCGGCCAGGAACGCCGGATCGGTGAAGTAGTTGGCGGTGCCCACGCCATGGAGGAACGGCAGGTACGCCTGGTCCAGGTCGCGCGGCCGCCACGCCAGCAGCGGGGTGTCCAGCGTGACGAACAGCGCGCTGAACCCGGCGGCCTTCGCCCGGCCGAGGAACGACCGGGTGACCTCCCGGTCCTTCGCCCAGTACAGCTGGAACCACCGCTCCGCCTCGCCCATCGCCTCCGCGACCTGCTCCATGGGCGTGCTGGACGCGGACGACAGGATGTACGGCACGCCCTGCGCGGCGGCGGCCCGCGCGGCGGCCGGCTCCGCGTCCGGGTGCATGATCGACAGTACGCCCACGGGTGCGAGGGCGAGCGGCGCGGGCAGTTCCCGGCCCAGCACGCGGACCGACAGATCGCGTTCGTGGACGTCGCGCAGCATCCGGGGCACGATCCGCCGCCGGTCCAGCGCCGCCCGGTTGGCGGCCGCCGTGCTCCCGTTGCCCGCGCTGCCCGCCACGTAACCGACCGGTCCGGGACCGAGACGTCGCTCGGTGAGCTCCTCGAGGCGGGTCAGGTCGGTGGGCAGCCGAGGTACGGCGCCCGTCATGCCGTTCAGATAGATCTCGTACTGGAAGTCGGCCCAGTGTTTCGCCATGCGTCGTACGTCCCGTCCCTCGGTCGCGGAGATCGTGCGTCACCGCGATCCTGGCGACCGCCCGGCCGCGCGTCCACCGTCCTGCCGTCGCTGTGCCGTCCGCCACAACATCCACAACCTCCACAACGTCGCAGTCGGCGCCACCGCCTTGTGCACAGCGGCACAGGCCAGGGCAGGTCGGGGCCCCTAGCCTCGCCGGAACAGCACAACGAGGGGTGGTACCGGTGAACTGGCTGATCCACGACTACCGTGAGAGCGACCTCGCGGCCGTCGTCCACTTGATCGACACCACGGCCGAACTCGGTCAGGAGTCCGTGTTCTCACTCGCCGAGTGCATCGGCGCGCTGACGAGCCGCCAGCCGGCGGTCGTCGCCGTCCACCAGGGCGCACCGATCGGCGCGGCGCTCGCGTGCGTGGCGGGGGAGCGCGCCTGGGTCATGCGCATCGCCATCTCCCCGGCCTGGCGCGGCCGGGGCCTGGCGAGCGCTCTGCTGGTCGAACTGGAACGGCGCCTGCTCGCCGCCCGGGTGGGCCGGATCGCCTATGTCCTGCCCGAGGAGGAACTCGTGGGCGAGGGGCTGCTCAACGCCGGCTACACCCGCCAGCCCGCGGTGGCCTACTTCGAGAAGGTCGAACCGCTGCACGGGCCCGCCGCCAACCTCCTGGAGGACCTCGGCGGGAGCTTCCTGCCGGGTGACCTGTGGGGCAAGGTCGCCGGCATGGAGGCGGAGAAGGACCTGATCGAGCGGCGGGTCGTCCTGCCCCTGGCCCAGCCCGAGCGGGCCGCGCGGCACGGTGTGCGTCCGCCCCGGGCCATCGCGCTGTTCGGACCCCCGGGCACCGGCAAGACCACCTTCGCGCGTGGCATCGCCTCCCGCCTCGGCTGGCCCTTCGTCGAACTCCTGCCGTCCCGGCTGGCCGACGAGGGGAACCTGGCGGCCGCGCTGCGCAGCGCGTTCGCCCGGATCTCGGAGCTGGAGCGGGTGCTCGTCTTCATCGACGAGGTGGAGGAGATCGCCCCCGTACGCACCGAGCCCGCGCAGCCCGGCGGGATGCACGGGGTCACCAACGAACTCCTCAAGCTGATACCCCGGTTCCGGGAGGGTGACGAACGCCTGCTGGTGTGCGCCACCAACTCCGTCCGGTCGCTCGATCCGGCGTTCCTGCGCCCCGGCCGGTTCGACTACCTCATCCCGATCGGTACGCCGGACAAGGCGGCGCGCGCCGCGATCTGGTCCCGGTACACCGACGGCCGGACGGACGTGGACGTGTCGGTCCTGGTGGCCGCCAGCGACCTGTTCACTCCGGCGGACATCGAGCATGCCGCCCGGATCGCCGCCCAGACCGCCTTCGAGCGGGACCTGGGCGACCAGGACCAGTTGCGGGCGCCGGGGGCGAGCACCGACGACTACCTGGAGGCGATCGCCCAGTGCCGGCCGACCGTCACCCCGGCGATGATCGACCAGTTCGGCGCGGACATCACCGCCCACGCCCGCTTCTGACGCGGCGTCCCCGCGACCGCGCCACCGTGCTACGGCACTACCGGACCCGCCGGTAGCTGCCGCCGTCCCGGGACCGGGTGAGCAGCCCACCGACCACCAGGTAGCGGCGGAGCGCGGCGCAGTCCTCGTGCACCGTGCGCAGGGCCTCGTTGATCTCGGGCTCGGTGTACGACCGGTCGCGCTCGAACAGCGTCTCGGAGAGGTGGGCGAGCAGCTGCTGACGTCGGGCCGGCTTGCGTGGGACGGCCGTCAGCCGCCCTTTGGAGAAGAGGGCGGCCACGTCGTGCGCGCCGCTTGTTCGGATCTCGGACATGGGGGGAAGCCTGTCGTGCCGGGAGCGCGGCGGGCAACGCGTTTTCCCGGCCCCGCGCCCGCCCGCCCGCCCGCCGGCCGGCGCGGCGCCTGCCGACGGTACGACGACGGGACGAGCGGACGGCGGCGGGTCCAGCCGCAGCCCGGTAGGCGGCCAGGGTCCCGACGGCCGCCCCCCGGCCGCCGGTCGAGCCGGGTGCGGCGGTCGCCGGCCGGCGGGCGGGCGGGCGGGATCCGTTGGCGGTTGGTCGGGTGTACGGGGGGCCGGCCATGGTCCGGTACGGCGGTCGCGCCCGGTACGGGGCCCGGCCCGGCGGTCGAGCCGGACACCGCACCCTTGCCCCGCCCGGCGGTCGGCGGGTTCGGCGGCGCGCCGTGGGCTGCGGTTACGGGCGCGGCGGTCGGCTTCCGGTGACCTGACGGCTCGCCATCACGAAGTCGTAGGCCGCCCGGGCCGTGAACTCCGCCTGTCCGCCGCGCAGCAGCAGCCCCACTGTGCCGAACGCCGGGTCGTCGACCGTGCCCGGCACGTACGGCACGGCGATGCACCGCATCCCGGCCGCCTCGGCCGCCGCCGCGCCGGGCGGGGCGTCCTCCAGCACCACGCAGTGCTCCGGCTCCACCCCGAGCCGACGCGCCGCCTCCAGGAACACGTCCGGCGCTGGCTTGCCCCGCTCGACCTCCTCGGCCGACACCAGCGTGGTGAGGTACGCGTCCAGTCCCGTACCGCCCAGGACCGCTTCGATCGCGGCACGCGACGAACCCGACGCCACAGCCATCGGCACGCCGCTCGCGTGCAGCAGCTCCACGAAGGCGCGCATCTCGGGGAACACCTCGGTCGCGGCGCGCGCCAGTTCCAGGTAGTGCCGGTTCTTTCCGGCCAGCAGCTCCTCGATCGGGGCGTCGAGCCCGTACTCCTCCTTGAGGATCTCCAGCGTCTCGCGCGTCCCGATCCCGATGAAGTCGGTGTGGCGCTCCCAGCCGAAGTCCGTGACGCCGTGGTGCGCCAGCAGCCGGCGCCCCGCCTCGTAGTAGTTCGGCTCGCTGTCGACCAGCGTGCCGTCGAGATCGAAGATGACGGCGGCGTGAGAACTGTTCATGCGCTCAGCATGCCAAGCCTCCGTCCGCGGTCCTTCACTCCCGCTGCCGGCCGGCCGCCCGGCCCACCGACTCGACCAGGGGCAGCAGCCGGTGCGGCACCCGCTCCCGCAGGGCCATCTCGGTACGGGTGCGCACCACCCCCGGCAGCTGGATCAGCCGCTGGATGACGTCCTCCAGGTGCCCGTTGTCCCGCGCCACGACCCGGGTGAGCAGATCCCCGCCACCGGTGATCGAGAACGCCTCGACGATCTCGGGGATGGCGGCCAGCGCGTCGCCCACCTCGTCCAGGTGACCCTGGGTGACCTCGATGTGCACGAACGCCAGCACCGGGTGCCCGAGCGCCGCGGGGGACAGGGCCGGGCCCGTACCGGTGATCACGCCGTCCCGTTCCATCCGGTCCAGCCGTGCCTGCAGGGTGCCGCGCGCGATGCCGAGGAGACGCGCGTACTCGCGGACGCTGGTACGCGGCTGCTCGATCAGCAGCCGGAGGATGCGGGTGTCCAGCTCGTCCACAGCCATGGTTCCTGGCCCCCTATTGGTATGGCGGTTCCTGGGGTCACCGTACCAATGGTCCAGTGCGGTCCTCTTTGCTCCTCAGCCACGAGGGGACCCACCAGTTGGCGGGTCCGGCCAGCCGCATCACGGCGGGTACGAGCAGGCCGCGCACGACGGTCGCGTCCAGCACGGCGGCCAGGGCGAGTCCCACGCCCACGGCCTTGAGGATCACCAGGCCGGAGGTCGCCAGGGCCACCATGACCACCGCCAGGATCGTGGCCGACCAGGTGAACAGACGGGCGGTACGGTCCAGCCCGCGGGCGACCGCCGTCACCGTGTCCGCGCCCGCCCGGTGCTCCTCCACGATGCGGGAGAGCAGCATGCACTCGTAGTCCATGGAAAGGCCGAAGGCGACGCAGAAGGTGACGACCGGGATCTGTACGTCGAGGGCGCCGGTTGTCACGAAGTCGCCCACCAGCCACTTCATGTGGCCCTGTTGGAACACGAAGACCAGCGCGCCGAACGTCGCGCAGAGACTGAGCGTGTTCAGGACGAGGGCCTTCACGGCCAGGACGGGCCTGCGGGTCAGTCCGAGTACGAGGGCAATCATGGACACGCCCATCAGCGTCAGGGCGAGCGGGAGCCGTTCGCCGATCGCCCCGCGTACGTCGGCGACCTTGGCGCCGAAGCCGCCCACCCACGCGGGGGAGGGCGCCGGTACGTCCCTGATCACCTCGACGCGGTCGGCGTTGGCCGGACTGCCCGGCTCGCCGGCCGTGGCCACCGACAGGTACACGCCGTCCCGTCCTTCGTGGCGCGGTGCGAAGCGGGCGGACGACGGAGAGGGGCCCGCGACGAGCCGCCCCCGGCGGTACGTCCCGGTGGCCGTGTCGACCCGCACCACCCCCTCCACCGCGGAGACCCGCCGCGCGTAGCGGTCCAGCTCCGGGGCGCGGGAACGGGCGTCGAGGCCGGGAAGGGCGACGGTGGTCGCCCCGACCGGCGAGTCGGGGAAGTCCTCCCGCAGCGCCGCGCCGACACCCCCGGCGGCGCTGTCGCCGGGCAGCACCCGGTCGTCGGACATCGCGAAACGGACGTCGGCGAACGGAACGGCCAGCAGCACCAGCAGGCAGGTGACCGGGACCCCCGTGGCCAGCGGCCGGCGCATCACCGCGAGGGCGATGCGCCCCCAGTGCCCCCAGCCCCCGCGTGCCGATGCCGTGTCGGCCGCGTTGGTCGTCCCGGCCCCGCTCCTCGTCCCGGCCCCGCCGTTCGTGCCGTTCGTGCCGGCCTCGCCGTCCGCACCGCCGGACGGCACCGCACGGTCCGCCGTCTTCGTCCGGCGGCGCCACCGGGCGAAGACGTCGAGGCGGTCGAGCCGGTCCCCCAGCAGCGCGAGCACGGCCGGGAGGACGACCAGGCTGCCCGCGGCGGCCATCACGGTGACCGCCACGCCCGCGTACCCGAGGGAGCGCAGCACCGGGTGCGGGAAGACGAGCAGCGCCGCCATGCTGCACGCGACGGTGCCTGCCGAGAAGGCGACCGCCCGGCCGGCGGTGCGCAGTGCCGTGCGCAGGGCCTCCGTGGCCCCCGCCCCCTTCGCGCGCTCCTCCCGGTACCGGCTGATCAGGAACAGGCTGTAGTCGATGGCCAGGGCGAAGGCCAGGGCGGTACCGATGTTGAGGGCGTACACCGAGACCTCGGTGACATCGGTGAGCCTGCGCAGCAGCGCCGTGGTGCCGAGCGCGGCGAATACCCCGACCAGTACCGGCAGCGCCGTCGCCACCAGGGAACCGAACACCAGCAGCAGCAGCGTCACGGTCAGCGGCAGGGCGACGAGCTCGCTCATCCGCGCGTCCCGGGACGCCTGGCGGGCCACCTCGACACGGGTGGCCGCCTCGCCGCCGGCCGTCACCTCCAGCGGTCCGAACCGTCCGGTCACCTCGGGCACCACGCGTTCAGCCGTCTTACCGCGCTCGTGACTGCCACCGCGCAGCCACGCCAGGATCAGCCCGCTCCGCCCGTCCGGTGCGCGCAACCCCGCCGACGGTCCCACCGACCGGAAGGACCGGACACTCGCGACCCCCCGGTCGGCGGCCAGCCGCCGCTCCAGCGCCCGGCCGGCGGCGACGGCGGCGGGGGCGTCCACTCCGCGACCGCCGGAGGCGTCCGCGCGCACCAGCAGCACCATCTCCGGTCTGCCCGCCCCGAAGTCGTGCCGGAGGATCTCCTCGGCCCGCAGCGACTCCGCCCCGGGCGGCAACATGCCGCCCGAGGACAGCCGGCCGGCCACGTCGTGCCCCGCCAGTGCGGACAGGGCCATCAGCAGCAGCGCGACCACGGACACGAGTCGCCGGTGCCGTACGGCGAAGGGGGCGCGGGCGCCGCCGGGTCCGTCGCCCCCGCCCGGCGGCGGCTCAGGGGCCGGGTTCGGGGCCGGACTCGGCTTGGTGGTGGTCGGCATGCGTACTCCCCTGGCACGGGCTCTGGCGGACGGTTTGCTTCCCCTTCTTCTTCGACCACGGCCGCGCCCCACCTTGAGCCGGTCGCCGGACTGGCCCATTGGCTCGCCCCGTGTTGTGGTGCACTCCGATCTGCTGGACCAATGGACCAATGGTTTTACGTCGAGTTGAGCCATCGGGCCGGGAGGTGGTGTCATGGGGGTGTCGATGGCGCTGCGGACCCCGTGGCGCCTTTTTCATGCCGGGACATCGGAATGTCCCGGAAGTCCGGGCGTCGAGGCCTCAAGGGCGTCGAGGACGTCGAGGACGCGACGTCGTCCATCACCGAAGGGGCGGGAAACTGTGCTGAAGAGGATGTTCGTGGCTCCGGATCCGGGGCGGCTGCGGTTGCGCAGCGCCGCCCGGGCCGTCCTCGGCATCAGCGTCGCGGTGGCCGTGTGCGGGCTCGCCGGACACTCCCTCGCGGCGGCCATCACCGGCGGGCTCGCCGCGCTGCTCGCGCTCTTCACCGTCACGGACGCCACGGTCAGGGGCCAGGCGGTCACCACCGCGCTGCTGCCCGCCGTCGGCTTCCCGGTGCTCGCCGTCGCCGCTGTTCTGCACGATCACCCCGTGGCGCGGGACATGGCCTTCCTCGCCGTCATGGGGGCCGGTGTGTACGCCCGGCGCTGGGGGCCGCGCGGTCACTCCCTCGGCGTCTTCGCGTTCATGACCTTCTTCGTGACGCAGTTCCTGCGCACGATGCCCGAACAGCTCCCCGAGCTGTACGCCGCGGTGGCCCTGTCGCTGCTGTCCTCGTCGGCGGTCCGCTTCGGCCTGTGGTGCTACGAGCGGCGACTGCCCCCGCCCGCCGTACAGGTGCCGATCGAGGGGCGGGGCCTGGCGCGCACCACCACGCGCCAGGCCGTCCAGGCCACCGTCGGCGGTGCCGTCGCGCTCGTCATCGGCCAGATGCTCTCCGGGGAGCGCTGGTACTGGGCCGTCGGCGCCACGTGGTGGATCTTCGTCAACACTTCCTCGCGGGGCGAGACCCTCGTCCGCGGCTTCCGAAGGGTCCTCGGCACTCTCATCGGCATCGTGGCCGGCCTGGTGGTCGTCGTCCCGCTGGACGGCGCCGCCGTGCCCTCGGCGGTCCTGGTCGCGGTCTGTGTGTTCGGCATCTTCTACACGGCCGCCGTCTCGTACACGTGGATGATGCTGTCGGTCACGCTGATGGCCGGGGCGCTCTACGGGCTCCTGGGCGTGCTGGACCCGGCCCTGCTCGCGCTGCGGGCGATGGAGACCGGGGTCGGAGCCCTGGGCGCGGTGCTGGCCGTGCTCCTCGTGCTGCCCGTCACCACCCACGCCACTACGGACGCCTGGATCCAGCGGGCCCTGCGCTGCGTGCACGTCTGCACCGAGCGGGCCGCCGCGCGCCTGTCCGGTACACCGGGCGCCGACCCGTCCCCGCACGTCGCCGAGCTGGAAGCCCTCCTCGGCCGGGTACGGCTCTCCCTGGCCCCGCTCGTACACCCGCTGAGCCCGCTGCGGGCACGCAAGGCCCGGGCCCGGCAGGTCCTCGCACTGCTCGACGCGTGCGCGCGCGAGGTACGGGGCCTGGCCTCCATCGCCGCCGACCCCGAGGCGTCGCACGACGCCCGGCTGGCCGCCGCCTGCTGGCGCGTGGAGGCGGCCGTCGAGGCGCTCACGACACCCGCGAAGGCGCGGGAGGCCCGCACCGCCGACGCCGACGCGGCGCGCCTCCCGGCGGCCGTCGCGACGGTGGCCGAGCCCGCCCTCGCCCATCTGCACAGTCTGGAGTGCGCGCTCACCGAGCTCGCCACGCCGCTGCGCACTTCCCCGCGTGAGCCGCTGATCGGCGCGTAGTCCCGTTCCCGCCCGCGCGGGGCACCCCCGGGAGTCGGGGGCGGCCGGACCGTCCGGACCCTGACCGCCTCCGGCGTGCCCGGGCGGTCCGGCCGCCGAACGTCCACTTCTCCGTACGCCGGTCCCGTGCCGTGCGCCGGTCCCGCGCCTGGAGCGCTTCCGCGCCGTACGCCGGTCCCGCGCCGTACGCCGGTCCCGTGCCGTGCCCGGCCGGGGACCGCGCCTCGGCCGAGGAGCGGCGGTCCCGCCGTGACGATCTCGGCCGCTGCTTGGTCTAGACCTGCTAGCGTCGGGCGCGGACCGGGCCGACAGGCGGAGAGGGGCAGCGTGGTGGCGGACGAGACACGGCAGGGCGAGCACCGGGGCGGGCGGGCCTACATCGGGTCCTTCACCTCGGCGGGAGGGCGCGGTGTCGTCGCGGCCTCCGTGGACCACCGGACCGGGACGCTGACCGTGACCGGCGCGTCGGACGCGGTCACGGATCCGTCCTTCCTGGTGCCGGCGCCCGGCGGCGGCGTGCTGTACGCGGTCAGCGAGACCGAGGAGGGCGCAGTCGCCGCCTTCGACGTCACGGGACCCGCCCCCCGGCTGCTCGGGCCCCCCGCGCCCGTGGGCGGGGCCCACCCCACGCACCTGGCGCTCGCCCACGGACACGCCCTCACCGCCAATTACGGCTCCGGCAGCGTGAGCGCCCTGCCTCTGGGCCCCGGTGGCGCGCCGCACCCGGCCGTGGAGGTGCTGCGCCATCACGGCACCGGCCCGGATCCGGAGCGGCAGGAAGGACCGCACGCCCACCAGGTGGTGCCCGCCCCCGGCGGGCGCTGGGTGCTGAGCGTGGACCTCGGCACCGACTCCGTACACGTCAGCGCCCTCGACCCCGCGACGGGCGGACTGACGGCGCACGACGAGACCCCGCTGCGGCCGGGCAGCGGCCCGCGCCACCTCGCCTTCCACCCGGCGGGCAGTCATGTCTACGTCCTCGCCGAACTGGCCCCCACGCTCACCGTCTGCCGCTGGGACCCCGGCGCGGGCGCCCTTGACCCCGTGGAGGAACCGGTCGTCCTGCCGACGGACGCGGAAGCCGTGAGCCACCCGTCCGGGATCGTCGCCGCACCCGACGGGCGGTTCCTGTGGGCGGCGGTGCGGGGCGACGACACCATCGCCGTCCTGGCTCTCGACGAGACCCGCGAGGAGCCCCGGATCGTCACGACCGTCCCCTGCGGCGGCCACTGGCCGCGGGACCTCGCCCTGGACCCCTGGGGACGCCGCCTGTACGTGGCCAACGAGCGTTCCGGCGACGTCACCTGGTTCGACATCGACCCCACGACGGGTGTGCCGAGCCCGGCGGGCTCCCTGGAGGTTCCGGCGGCGTCCTGCGTGGCCTTCGCCTGACCAGGGGCGCCGTGGGCCTCACGCGACGACGCACGGAGCGCGGAGGTCACGGGAACGGACGTGACGGGCAACGGACGAGGGCCCGCTCCGGACGCTCCCGGTGCGGGCCCTTCCGTCACGCGTCAGCGGACCGGAGCCCCCTGCGGCTGCGGCACGATGCCCAGCGCGGTCGTGTACTGCGACAACACCAGCTTCCCCACCGCCGGGTAGGCGCCCAGCGACTCGGCCACCGGGCAGTCCGCCGCCTTCGCGGCGTCCTCCAGCAGGCCCTCGGCCAGCTCCGGGCCGATCAGGTACGGCGCCAGGGCCAGCTGCAGCGAGCCGGAGCCGCGCAGCTGCTCGGCGACAGCGGCCACCGAGCCCTCCTGGTCCAGCGCGGCCGCCATCACGGGGACGGCGAGGCGCGCGGCCAGCAGCATGCCGGTGATCCCGGCCGCCTGCACGGCCTCCTCGCCGCCGACGGTGGCCAGCACGATGCCGTCCGCTGCCGTGGCGACCGTGAACAGCCGCGCCCGGTCGGCGCGGGCCAGCCCGGCCTCGGACAGGCGCACGTGCAGTGCCTCCGCGAGCAGCGGGTGCGGCCCCAGCACGTCGGTCAGCCCGACGGACGCGCCGCTGTCCGCGACGGCCTGCTGTATACGGTCGGTCAGGGCGCGGTCCGGGCCCGCCAGGAGCGGCACCACCACGGCGGCCGGGCCCTCGGGCTCGGCGACCTCGCGGCCGGCGGCCCTGGCCAGCTCGTACCGCTCGACACGCAGCGCGGCAGCCCGCCCCAGGACGGCCGACAGCTCGGGGTACTCGGACTCGTCGCCGTCCAGGAAGCCGATCGCGGCCTCCAGGCCGGGCAGCTCGGAACGAGCGATGCTCACGACCTCTTCGGCCAGACTGCGCACAGCGGCGGAAGGAGTGCCGGGAACGGCGAGAACGAGCGCGGGCGCGCCCTCGGGGGCCGCCACGGGTTCGGGGCGACGGTGCCGCCCGGACTGTCGGGGTCGCGGCATTCGTACAGGCAGGCCGGAAGCGGGCCCAGTGGGGGAGCTCATGGCGCCGCATGCTACTGGCTTTACCTGCTCCGACGCTTGGGGAGGGGGCGGTCAGGCGCCCTCTGTCCGGCTATGTCCGATCAGTCGGCTGGAGGGTGGTTGTGTCCAGCATGCCCGGCTCGCGAGGCAGCCGGAGTGTGCCCGTGGCGAGGGCCGCCGCGACGGCGAGCGCGCCGTCGAGCGGGTCCCCGGCGGCGGCTACCACGCGCGCGTGCGGCACGTGCTCCGCCAGCTCGGCGCGCAGCGGTACCAGCAGCGGGTCGCCCATCTTGAACAGCCCGCCGGTCAGTGCGACTTCGGGCTCCGCGCCGCGCGGGCACGCGGCGGCCGCCGCCTCCGCGATGTGCCGGGCCGCCCGCGCCAGGACGCCGGCCGACACCGGGTCGCCCTCCGCGGCGCACCGGGCCACCTCGGGCGCGAACGAGGCGAGTACGGCCGGCCGGTCGGCGCGCGGGTAGAGCCGGCCCGGCAGCCCCGCCGGAGGGCCGAACACCGCCTGGAGCCGCGCCAGCAGGGGAGCCGATCCTCCGCGCCGCCCGTCGTGGGCACGCAGGGCGGTCTCCAGTCCGGCGCGGCCGATCCAGGCCCCGCCGCCGCAGTCGCCCAGCAGATGCCCCCAACCGTCCGCGCGGCGCCAGCCGCACAGGTCCGTGCCGAGCGCGATCAGGCCGGTACCCGCCGCGACGACCGCTCCGGGCCGCTGTCCGAGCGCCCCGGCGTAGGCGGTCACGGCGTCGGCGGCCAGCGCCAGTGCGGGCACCGCCAGCGAACGGCGCAGCGCCCGCGGCAGGATGGCGCGCAGCTCGTCCCCGAGCGTCGTCATCCCGGCCGCCCCGATCGCCACCGCCGCGAGCCGGTCGGCACCGGCCCGCCGGAGCAGCTCCTCGACGGCCGGGACGAGCCGCTCCAGCAGGTGCTCCGCGTCCAGCCCGCCCGCCCCGGTGCGCACCGGCTCCGCGAACGCCGTGCTCTCCACGGCGCGCACCCCACCGATGCCACCGGCGCCCACGCCACCGATGTGCACACCAACTGCGCCCACGTCACCGATGTGCACATCGCCGGCGTCCATGCCACCGATGTGCACATCGCCGGCCCCTGCTCCCGCACCGCCCCCGGAAGCCGCTTGGGAGGCGCGCTCTTTCGAGCTGTCCGCCCCTCCGGCGCCCCCGGGCGGCAGCGCGGCGAGCGCGATCCGCAGCCCGGAGCCGCCGGAGTCGACCCCCAGCACCCAGGTGCCGGCGTTCACCCGCGCCTCCGGGAACGGGTCACGGAAGCCGCCAGTCGATCGGCTGCGCGCCCTGCCGGACCAGCAGTTCGTTCGTACGGCTGAACGGTCGTGAGCCGAAGAAGCCCCGGTCCGCCGACATGGGGGACGGATGCGCCGACTCGATCGCGGGCAGGTCGCCGAGGAGTGGACGGAGATTGCGGGCGTCCCGTCCCCACAGCACGGAGACCAGCGGCTTGCCGCGTGCCACCAGCGCCTTGATGGCCTGCTCGGTGACCTCCTCCCAGCCCTTGCCGCGGTGCGCGGCCGGCTTGCGGGGCGCCGTCGTCAGTGCCCTGTTGAGCAGCAGCACCCCCTGTCGGGTCCACGGCGTCAGGTCCCCGTTGGACGGCCGGGGCAGACCGAGGTCGGAGTTCATCTCCCGGAAGATGTTCTCCAGACTGCCCGGCAACGGCCGTACCTCCGGTGCCACGGAGAAGCTCAACCCCACCGCGTGTCCCGGTGTCGGGTAGGGGTCCTGGCCGACGATCAGGACCCGCACCTCATGGAACGGTTGTTGGAACGCACGCAGCACATTCGGCCCGGACGGCAGATAGGTGCGCCCGGCGGCGATCTCCGTACGGAGGAAGTCGCCCATTCCGGCGATGCGTTCGGCCACCGGCGCGAGGGCCTCGGCCCACCCCGGCTCGACGATTTCTTTCAACGGTCGTGCTGCCACGGCCGTCACTCTACTGGCGCAACGGGTGAGCCCCTCAACCGATCACCGCTGCCCGTACGCACAGCACATCGGGCAGGTGGGAGGCGAGCAGGCGCCAGTTGTCACCGTCGTCGGCGCTCGCGTACAACTCGCCGTTGCGATTGCCGAAGTAGACACCGGCGGGGTCCGCGTCGTCCGTGCACATGGCGTCACGCAGCACCGTGCCGTAGTGGTCGCCGTCGGGCAGTCCGGCCGACAGGGCTTCCCAGCTGCCGCCCGCGTCACTCGTACGGTAGACCCGGCACCGCCGCTGCGCGGGGACCCTGTCGGAGTCGGCCGTGATCGGGAAGACGTACGCCACATCGGCGCGGTGCGGGTGCGCGACCGCCGCGAAGCCGAAGTCCGAGGGCAGGCCCTCGCCGATGTCGGTCCACTTGCCGCCCGCGTCGTCGCTGCGGTACACCCCCCAGTGGTTCTGGAGGTAGAGCCGGTCCGGGTCCCCCGCGTCCTGGGCGATCTTGTGCACGCACTGCCCGAAGGCCGGGTTCGGGTCCGGCAGGAAGACCGCGGACACCCCTTCGTTGGACGGCGACCAGCTCTCGCCACCGTCCCGGGTGCGGAACACCCCGGCCGTCGACACCGCGACCGTCACCGCGTCCCGGTCCCTGGGGTCGGTGACGACCGTGTGCAACCCCTCGCCGCCGCCGCCCGGCACCCACTGCGACCGGGTGGGGTGCTCCCACAGCGGGCGGACCAGCTCGAAACTCTCCCCGCCGTCCTCGGAGCGGAACAGGGCGGCGGGCTCTGTGCCCGCGTACACCATGCCCGGCGCCGCCGGTCCGGCCGGGTGCAGCTGCCACACCCGCTCCAGCGAAGCGCCCGTGTCCTTCGGGAACTTGACGGCCGGCCGCACCGGCTCCGTCCACGTCGCCCCCAGGTCGTCGGAGTGGAAGACCGAGGGGCCCCAGTGGGCGCTGTCCCCGCCGACGAGCAGCCGGGGCGCGGCCCGGCGTGTGTCGATGCCGATCGCGTACACGGCCTGGGCATTGAAGTGCGGGCCCTCGAACTCCCACCGGCCGTCATGCCTGCGGCCGATGAACAGTCCCTTGCGAGTGCCTACGGTCAGTAGCACGTCGGTCATCGCCGACACCTCCTGGACGCCTCTGTCGCGGATAGGGGCCAGTCTGCACCCACCCACTGACAGTGGCGCCCGAAGGCGGCGTTTCCCCAGGTCAGACGGAGCGGTGGTACTGGTCCGGCACGTGCACCGCACCGCCGAGTTCACGGGCCGCGTGCCGCGCCCAGGACGGGTTGCGCAGCAGCTCCCTGCCGAGCAGCACCGCGTCGGCCTCGCCGTTGGTGACGATCTTCTCCGCCTGGCGCGCCTCCGTGATCAGCCCGACGGCTGCGACCGGCAGCCCGGTCTCCTCCTTCACCCGCGCCGCGAACGGCACTTGGTAACCCGGGCCGACGGGGATGCGGGCGCGCGGCGCGTTTCCGCCGGACGACACGTCGAGCAGGTCGACGCCGTGCTCCTTCAGCAGCGCGGCGAAGCGCACGGTGTCGTCGGCCGTCCAGCCCGCCTCGTCCTCCAGCCAGTCGGTGGCCGAGATGCGGAAGAACAGCGGCAGCCCCTCGGGCCACACCTCGCGCACCGCGTCGACGACCTCCAGGGCGAAGCGGGCGCGGTTCTCGAAGGAGCCGCCGTACGCGTCCGTGCGGTGGTTGCTGTGGGGGGAGAGGAACTCGCCGATCAGGTAGCCGTGCGCGCCGTGGATCTCGACGACCTCGAAGCCCGCCTCGAGGGCGCGTCGCGCCGCTGCCGCGAACTCACCGGTGATCTCGTGGATCCGGTCCTCGGTCAGCTCATCCGGCACCGGGTGGCCGTCGTCGAACGGCACGGGGCTCGGGGCGACCGGCTGCCAGCCGTGCGCGTCGGCATCCACGGGGGCCCCGCCCCGCCAGGGCCGGTCGGTCGACGCCTTGCGCCCGGCGTGGGCGATCTGGATGCCGGGAACGGTGCCCTGCCCCCTGAGGAATCCGGTGATCCGCCGGAGCGCCTCGACCTGGGTGTCGTTCCAGATGCCGAGGTCGTACGGGCTGATGCGGCCCTCGGGGGACACGGCGGTCGCCTCCAGGAGGATCAGCCCGGTGCCGCCGGCGGCACGGGCGGCGTAGTGGGCGAAGTGCCAGTCGTTCGCCACGCCCGCGTTCGGTCCGAACGCCTCGGCGCTGTACTGGCACATCGGTGCCATCCAGACGCGGTTGGGGATGGTCAGCGACCGGAGGGTGCGGGGCTCGAACAGCGCGCTCATGGTGGACTCCATTCGGAGGGGGCCGGTGTGCCGGTCGTACGATAACCTTCGTAGTACGTCGCCTGTCAAACTACGAGGATCCTCGTACGATGGGGGGAACCGATGAACTGGAGCCGCCGTGACCACCGCGACCAGCCCGCGCGAACTCGCGCACCCCGCGCGCGACGAGATCCGCCTCGAAGGCGTGCTCCACGCGCTGTCCGACCCCATGCGGCTGTGCGTCGTCCGGGAGCTGGCCGCCGCCGGTTCGGAGGTGGCCTGCTCGTACATCGAGTTGCCGGTCACCAAGTCGACCACTACGCACCACTTCCGGGTGCTCCGCGAGAGCGGCGTCATCCGCCAGACCTACCGCGGCACGGCCAAGATGAACGGCATCCGCCGTGCCGACCTGGACGCGCTGTTCCCGGGCCTCCTGGACGCGGTGCTGTCCGCCGCCGAAAGCCAGGCCGCCCGCCTGGACACCGCGTAACGGCGCGGGCCCGGCCCGATGCCCGGAGCCCCGACCGGGCACGCGGGCGCACCGCCCGGCCTTCGGCCCCCGCCCACAGTCCGCTCCCCGGTCGTCCGGGACGCGGCGCGGCGTAGTGCGGCGCGGTGGCGAGCATGGCCTCGCCGGGCATCCTGAGGGCCGCGTGGGCCGGGTCTGACGGCGCGTCCCGCGCCCCGCGCCTGCGTCCCGCGTTCCACCTCACCGGGACGGAGCCGGGCGCACGGCCGCGCGCCCGGCGAAGCGGCTCAACCGGGCCGGCCCGGTGCCGTCCCGGGGGCGCCCCGCCCCGCGGTGCGCTCGCGCGGCCGGGGCACGGGCGCGACCTGGCGGCGGCCGTGAGGCCGGGGCCACCCCCGCGGGCCAGTCCCGGCGCGTCCGGTCACCGTCCGGGGCGCCGGGGTGCCCGGAGCGTCATGGGTGCCGGGGTGCCGGGGCGCCCGGAGCGTCATGGGTGCCGGGGTGCCGGGGCGCCCGGGTGCCGGGCGCGTCATGGGTGCCGGGGGCGTCAGGAGCGCCGGTCACCGTCAGGGACGCCCGCGCAGCTTCGGCGGCGGCACCTCAGTCCTGGTCGGCGGCGGCCAGTAGCCCCGGCCAGTCGGGGATCTTGACCGAGCCGCGGCCCAGGGTGCGGCCCAGGGCCGCCTCCGCCTGTTCGATGGAGAGCCAGCCGGGCCACTCCACCGGCCGGTGGCCCCATGCGCGCAGGGTGGCGAGCGGGTCGTCCGCCACCGTCCGCCGGGCCAGGGTCGGGGCGTCCGCGAGGAGCGAGGCGGCCGTCTCCTTGGCGCACGGCCGATTGGTGCCGATCACGCCGGTCGGGCCACGCTTGATCCACCCGGCGACGTATTCGCCCGCCGACGGCACCCCGTCCCGCAGCACCCGGCCCGCCGCGTGCGGCACCGTCCCGCGCGACGAGTCGAACGGCAGGCCCTGCAGCGGCACCCCGCGGTAACCGACCGCCCGCAGCACCAGCTGCGCCTCGACGTCCTCGTACACCCCGGTCCCGCGCACACCGCCCGCGCCGTCCGGAACGGTGCGCTCGAAACGCACCCCGGCCGCCCGTCCGCCCCGCTCCAGCACCTCGACCGGCCGCAGGAAGAACCGCAGCCGGATGATCCGTTCCTGAGGCTCCCGGCCGGCGGCGTCCGCCCAGGAGCGCACCACCTCCACATTGCGCCGGTTGACCGCCGGAAGCCCCGCCGGATCCGCGTATGCCGGATCGAGCGCCAGGTCGGCCGGCTCCACCTCGACGCGGGCGCGGGGCATCGCCCCGAGCTCGCGCAGCTCCTTGGTGGTGAACCTCGCCTGGGAGGGGCCCCGCCTGCCCACCATGTGCACCTCCCGCACCCGGCTGGCGGCCAGCGCGCCGAGCGCGGCCTCCGGTACGTCGGTGGGGTGCAGCTCGCCGGGGCCGCGCGCCAGGATCCGGGCCACGTCCACGGCCACGTTGCCGACACCGATCACCACGGCCGACCGGGCACCCAGGACGAAGCCGTCCGGGGCGGCGTCCGGGTGAGCGCTGTACCAGGAGACGAAATCGGTGGCCGAAAAGCTGCCGGGCAGGTCCTCACCGGGCACGCCGAGACGCCGGTCCCGCGCCGCGCCCACGCAGTAGACCACCGCGTGATAGAGCTCCAGCAACCGCGCGGGCGCGAGTCCCCGGCCACCCACCTCGACGTTGCCCACGAAGTCGATCCGCTCGTGCTCCAGCACCGTGCGGAGGTTGTTCTGCAGGGACTTGATCTTCTCGTGGTCCGGGGCGACCCCGTAGCGGACGAGTCCGTACGGACACGGCAGCCGGTCCAGGACGTGCACGCGCACGTCCGGTACCACGATCTGCTCGACGAGGGACTGGGCGGTGTAGACCCCGCTGGGTCCGGAACCGACGACGGCGACACGAAGCACGGCTGCGCTCCTTCCCGCAGGGACTCCCAGCATCGCACCGCCGCGCCCCGGGCGGGAGGTCCGTGCGCGCCTGCGCGCCGACGTGCGCTGACAGGGGCATCGCTCGCGCGTGCCGCGGCGAAGGCGGTGAGCCCGGTGTTTATGGTGCCGGATATGCAGGATCATGCACTTTTTGCCGTAAATGATGATCTTAATGGCCGGATGGGCGTGCGGCCACCCGTGTTCGACGTCCACCTCACCTTCCCCGACGGCGCCAGGCTCGACCTCCTGGCGACGGTCCGCCCACCGTGCGACACGGATGACGGTGGCGATCCGCCGGAGATCCCGTACCGCCTGCCGGCGGCGCCACCTCCGGCCGCGAGGGACGAACCGACGGCGCGCGGGAGGCGCGCCCGCCCCGCCGCACCGCGGGGGAGCGCGGGTCGCCGGGCGGTCGCCGAGGCGTACACCGCCGCGCAGTGGCAGGGCCGCGACCCGGTCCTCGCGGTCATGTCGGCCACCGGGCGCAGTCGGCGCCGGGCGCTCCGTCTGATCGCCGCCGCCCGTGACGACGGCTACCTCAACCCCCGTCACCACCGACGCTGACCATCGCCTGCAACCGGCGCCCCTTCATCGGCGGCCCCCGCCCGGTGGCGACCCCCTGTCGGCGCTCCCGCGACTCGTCGGACCGGCCAGGCCGCAACCCGGTACCAGGCGCTCCGCGACTCGTCGGACCGGCCCGGCCGCGATCCCGTGCCGGGCGCCCCGTCACATGGAGCGCATCCGGTCGATCTCGGCCGTCTGCTGGGCGATCACGTCGTTGGCCATCTCCTCCACCTGGATGTTGTTCCCCTGCGAGAGCACCTCGCCGGCCATGGTGACGGCACCCTGGTGATGCGTGATCATCAGCCGCAGGAACAGTTCGTCGAAGGCTCCGCCACGCGCGCCGCGCAACTGGGCCATCTGCGCCTCGGTGGCCATCCCCGGCATCGTGCCGTGATCATGGCCGGTGTGGGGCCGGGGCCCGCCATGGTTCCGCAGCCACCCCCGCATCGCGCCGATCTCCGGCCGCTGGGCCGCCGCGATGCGCGCCGCCACCTGCTTCACCTGCGTGGAGGACGCCTGCTCGGCCGCGAGCGCGGTCATCTCCAGAGCCTGGCCGTGGTGGACGATCATCATCTGGGCGTAGGCGAAGTCCGCCGCATTGGGTGTGTCCCGCGGGACCGCCCTGCGCGCCTCCTCAGGGGAGAGCGTCCGCGCGGGTTCTCCCGGCTTGCCCGGCGCGAGTACGGCCGGGCCGCCGCTCCCGCCCGCCGCATGGGGCCGTGGCCCGTCCTCCGCTTCCGAAGGTGCCGGCTCACAGGCCGTCAGGGCGAGTGCGACGGTCAGGACGACCGCCGCCGCGACGCTTGTGCTGCGCTTCAACACCAGGACCTCCAGGGCATGTGACATGGCTGGAACCGCTGCCGCGCTCGAACGCCTTCATTAAGTCTCGGTTGCCATCTGTTGAGATGTGCATGCAAAGGAAGATACTGCCGGGGTCCAGGACCCGTTCGGCTTCGAACGGAGACAAGGAGGACGACGCAGTGACTTCGTTGCGCACCACTCACGTGCGACGCAGACGTCTGGGCGTGGCAACCGCCGCGTTCGGACTGCTCGCGGCACTCCTGACGGCCGGCCCCGCGGCCGCCGTGCCCGATCCGGGAGACGCTCCAGCCCCACAGGGCTCGGTCTCCGCGCAGGACCAGGCGGAAGCCCGTGCCGCCATCCGGTCCGGCGAGATCCCCGCTGTGGACGAGGTCGTCCACAGCGACAACATCACCCACATCGCCAACGTCCCGCGCGAGGCCTTCACCAGCATCAACACGGACCTCGCCTTCCAGGGCAGGTACGCCTTCGCAGGCAACTACGACGGCTTCCGGATCTTCGACATCAGCGACCCCTCCTCCCCGAAGACCGTCGCCCAAGTCCTCTGCCCCGGCTCCCAGAACGACATATCCGTCTCCGGGAACCTGCTTTTCCTCTCCACCGACTCCTCGCGCAGCGACAACTCCTGCAACAGCACCACGCAGCCCGCGACCGAGAAGTCCTCCTGGGAGGGCATGAAGATCTTCGACATCAGCGACAAGCGCAACCCCGAGTACGTCGCCGCCGTCGAGACCGCCTGCGGCTCGCACACCCACACCCTGGTGCCGGAGCGCAGGAACGTGTACGTCTACGTCTCCTCGTACTCGCCCAGCGCCGCCTTCCCCGACTGCCGGCCCCCGCACGACGGCATCTCGGTCATCAAGGTGCCGCGCAAGGCCCCCGAGAAGGCGGCCGTCGTCAACTTCCCCGTCCTGTTCCCCGGTGAGGGACCCGACGGGGGCGGCAACCCCGGCGCGCCCACCAACCCGGGCGTCTCCAAGACCACCGGCTGCCACGACATCACCGTGCTGCCCTCCAAGGACCTGGCGGCCGGGGCCTGTATGGGCGACGGCATCCTGTTCTCCCTCGAGGACCCGGAAAACCCCAAGGTCATCGACCAGGTGCAGGACAACGTCAACTTCGCCTTCTGGCACTCCGCCACCTTCAACCAGAAGGCCGACAAGGTCGTCTTCACCGACGAGCTGGGCGGCGGGGTGGGCGCCACCTGCAACGAGCGCACCGGCCCGAACCGCGGCGCGGACGGCATCTACGACATCGTCGGCAAGGGCGACAAGCGCAAGCTCGTCTTCCGCGGTTACTTCAAGATCGACCGCCACCAGGCGGACACCGAGAACTGCGTCGCCCACAACGGCTCGCTCATCCCGGTCAAGGGCAGGGATCTCATGGTCCAGGCCTGGTATCAGGGCGGCGTCTCGGTGTGGGACTTCACGGACTCCGCCAAGCCCAAGGAGATCGCCTACTTCGAGCGCGGTCCGCTCAGCACCGAGCGGCTGGTGACCGGCGGCTCCTGGTCGGCGTACTACTACAACGGCCACATCTACTCGAACGACCAGATCAAGGGTCTCGACGTGCTGAAGCTCGACGACCGTCGCACCGACCCGGCGAAGCGGGTGCGCATGCACGAGCTGAACGTGCAGACGCAGCCGGACTACTTCGACGACTTCGACGACGACTGACCCGGGCCGCCGGTCCTGCCACCGGGCGGCTCCCCGCCCGGTGGCGCACCGAGCTCCCAGTCCAGCCCGTACCGCTGGAACAACTCCGCGCGCAGCCGGGCCGGCGCCATCGGCGCTCCGGGCAGCAGAACGGCGAAGACGGCCCCCATCAGCAGCGCCCGCAGCAACGGGTAGTCCGCGTCCACGTCACGCGACCCGTAACGGTCCACCGTGTCCCGCAGCAGAGACGCCAGACGCTGCTGCTCCGGACCCTGCACGAACCCCTCCGCCTGGAGGATGCCGGCCATGTGCGTACGCATCAGCAGGGGCTGCTCCACCGCCAGGCCCAGGATCGCGTCGATCGCCCGCGCCAACCGCTCCCGCCCGTCCTCGCTGCGCGGTTCACGCTCCAGCGCGGCCTCCAGGGTCAGGTGCATCAGCCGGTGCACCGCCGACTGGAGCAGCTGCCGCTTGCCCGGGAAGTAGTACGACACCAGCCCGCGCGCCGAACCGGCCCGGTCCGCGATGTCGGCCAGCGTCGTCGCCTCGTACCCCCGCTCGGCGACCAGTTCCACCGCCGCCTGCAGCAGCCGCTCCCGCGAACGCCGCCGCAGCTCTTCATTGACCGATGCGCTGCGCGGGGACATGCTTAACTCCTGCGTTGACTGGCTCCCAGCCAATATACTCAGGACATGTCGGCCGGACCGGGCGACGCGGGGGATCGTCCGGTCCGGCGGCCTGCGCCCGCGTGTGCGGAAAGGGCGCCCGTCCGGAGACCGGACGCCGCGCAGGGCCCCGGTGCCCGGCGCCGCCCCGTTCAGTCCTGGCGCGCGAGGTCCCGGCGGGACTCCGCCCGAGAGACCGTCCGCTCGTAGGCCGGCACCGCGACGGCCACGAGGCACACGCCCAGCAGCCAGCCGCCCACCACGTCCGACGCCCAGTGCACGCCCAGGTACATCCGCGTGAGGCCCACGCCGACCACCGAGACGGCACCGACCAGCAGCACGGCGATCCTCGGCCGCCGGCCCACGCCGAACCGGACCAGCAGCCACAGCAGCAGTCCGCACGTGACCGTCGCCGTCATCGCGTGGCCCGACGGGAACGCGGCGTAGTGCGCCGAGTCCACCGGATCCGGCCACCACGGCCGGTCCCGGCCCACCGCCGCCTTCAGCAACTGCTGCACGGCGGAACCGGTCGCGCTCACCGTGACGGTCCACACGGCCAGCAGCCGTTCCCCGTGCCACCAGAGCCACACCACGCCCACGGCGATCAGGGCGCGCATCGTCCACGGATCCCACACCCAGTCGCTGAGGATCCGGTTGGCGTGGGTGAGCGCCGGACTGCGTACGGCCGAGTCGTGCAGCCCGTCCGCCACCACGCGGTCCAACGAGATCAGTGGACCCCACTCGGCTGCGACCAGTGCCAGCAGCACGGCCGAGAGGACGCCGGACCACAGGGCTACGGCCGGGGCGTAAGGGGAACGCTTGGGGGAGCGGGTGGGGGAACGTGTGGGGGAGCGCATGGGGTGATCCTCCCCGGCCGTCGCCGCCCTATCCCCGTACGCCGGGCCATGCCCGCCCGGTCGCCGTCCCCGCCCCCGTCCCCGTGCTCGGCGACCCCCGCCCGGTCGTCCGCCGACCCCCACCCGGGCCCGCCGCCGTACCCGCCGGGCCGTCCGCCGGCCCCCTCCGGTCGTCCGGCCCGGCGCGGTACCGGCGGCCCGGTCGTCCGCCGGCCCCCCTCCGGCCGGTCCCTGCCCGTCACCGTGCCCGGGCGTCCGGCTACCCCAGGGCCCTCAGCGCCGGTACGAAGGCCACCAGCAGCGGCACCACCGGCACCAGCGCGGCGGCGGCCGTCAGGCGCAGGCGCCGCCCGGCCGTGAGACGGGGCTCGGCGCTCAGCAGACGGTGCACCCGGTGTGGCAGCTCGGCGTCCGCCGTGGGGCAGGGGCCGAACACCCCGCGGTCCTCGTTCAGTTCCACCAGGGCGAGGGCGATCGTCAGCCGCCCGTACCGCCTCGACGCCACATCGTCCGCGGCCAGCTCCACGAGCCGGTGCATCTCGTCCCGGAACGCCGCGAACACCGGAATCTGCGGGAACCCCGTGGCCAGCGCCGTCGAGCAGTGCAGCAGCCAGTCGTGCCGGGCCCGCGCGTGCCCCTGCTCGTGGGCGAGCACCGCGTCGAGCTGATGCCCCTTGAGCCGGCGCAGCGCGGCCGTCGTGACGACCAGCCGCGGCGCCGCGCCGGGCAGCCACCAGGCGTCCGGCCGCTCACCCTCCAGCAGCACCAGCGCGTCGGAACCGGGTTCCTCGCCCGGCAACAGCGGTGACCGTACGAGGAGTTCGGCCCGCTTCCGCCGGTGCCGGGCCCGGGCCCGGCGCACCTCCCGGGTGAGCATCGCCCCGGTCCACAGGCCGCCGCACGCCAGCAGCACCGCGAGCACGGCGGACCACGGCCCGTGCGCGCCCAGTTCGTACGCCTCGATCACCGCGCGCGGAGCCGGCGCGAACACATGTCCCCGTACCGCCTGCCAGGCCGCCGCCGCGCTGAACGTCATCGACAGGGCGAAGCACAGCAGTACCGCCGCCACCACGCACTGCCACACCCACAGCGCCACGACCGGCTCGCGCTCCGGCCATTCGACCCGCGCCAGCAGGCGTGGAGCCGCCACGGCGGTGAGAAAGCCGAGTCCGAGCAGCGCGAGGGAGACCAGCATGCCCTCACCATAGGAGCGGCGGACTACCCACCGGTATGGGCCGGCACGTCAAGTGACGCACACCACGGAATCCGAAGCACGAGCGGCGCGGATTCCGTACCCCTCACACGGCCACCAGCATCGCGAGCATGGCCAGCCCCATCGACACCCGGCACGCCAGGGCGACCTCCGCCCCCGCCCACCGGCCGTCCGCGCCGGCCACCGGGGGCCCGGCCGGAACCGCCGGCACCAGCCGCCGGCCCGTCACCAGCACATAGCCCGTGTAGTACGTGAGCAGGGCACCGGTCACCAGAGGCATCCCGCCCGCGGCTCCGTGCGCCCCGTGTGCACCCGCGCCACCCCCGGCCATCGCCACCGCCATGTACACCATGGCCAGCGACCCCACCAGGTGGTGCAGGTGGTGACCGGTGCCGCCCCGGGCCGACCACAGCGCCCGCACCGAGGCCGCGCCGAACACCACCGCGTACACCACCCACGCCCACTCCGGAGGCGCTACCGCCGCCGCGGGCACCGCCATCGCGGCCATGCCGAACCCCATCAGCGCCTCGTCCAGCGCCGCGCCGCGCTCGGCGCCCGTGGAGCTCCTCGTCCGCGCCAGGCAGTAGGCGCCCGCCACCAGGCACAGTGCCACCAGCAGCCACCCGGACATCGCAGGTCCGTGCACGACGTACCTCCCCCTCGACGAGACGGCCTCCAGGACGATTCCCGGACCGGCGAGGGTGCACGCGAGCGCAGGGGTGTACAGGGGGAGCGTGGGCAGGGCGCGTTACGCTGCACAGCGGATCGACAGCCGTGAGGGAGAGCCATGGACACCGCAACGCCCCGGGCCACCGACGAACTGACCTACCGCGACGCCTCCGAGGCCGACGTGCCCGCGGTCGTCGAACTGGTCGAGTCGGCGTACCGGGGCGACTCCAGCCGGGCCGGCTGGACGACCGAGGCGGACATCCTCGAGGGGCAGCGCACCGACCCGGAAGGTGTCCGCGAGGTCCTCGCCACGCCCGGCTCCCGTCTCCTCGTCGTCGAGCGCGGCGGTGAGCTCGTCGCCTGTTGCCAGCTCGAACACCGGGGTGATGCCGCCTACTTCGGGATGTTCGCGGTACGGCCCGGCCTCCAGGGCGGCGGTCTCGGCAGGCGCGTCATCGCCGAGGCGGAGAGGCTCGCCGCCGCCGAGTGGGGGGCGCGCGAGATGCACATGACCGTGATCTCGGTCCGGGACGAGCTGATCGCCTGGTACGAGCGCCGGGGCTACCGCCGTACGGGGAGGATGACCCCGTTCCCGTACGGCGACGAGCGGTTCGGCCTGCCGCGGCGCGACGACCTGCGGTTCGAGCTCCTGGTGAAGGACCTCGTCCCCGAGCCCTCCTAGGCGGCGGCGGGCGCTGCCGGGCGGGCGCCCATACGCGGTGGGCGCCCTCGCGGCGGTGCCTCAGAGGGTGGGCGCCCTCGCGGGGGTGCCCTCACGCGGCGGGGGCCGGCCCTTCCCCGTCACCCGGCGACGAGCCCCGGTCCACCCGCGCCCCCGGCGGCCGGTCCATGGCTCCCGGCTTGCCCAGCGAGCCCGTGTCGCCCGGCCGGTCCGGTGTGTCCGGGGCGTCCGGCCCGCCGGGCCGCTCCGTGTGGAACTCCAGCCGGCCGTCCTCGGCCGTCACCCGCACCCGGGCGCCGGCCGACAGCCGCCCGTCCAGCAGCAGGCGGGACAGGTGGTTGTCGACCTCGCGCTGGATCGTGCGCCGCAGCGGGCGCGCCCCGTACTCGGGCTGATGACCGCGGCGCGCGATCCAGTCGACGGCGTCCGGTGCGAACTCGATCGTGAGGTCCTGCGCGCGCATCCGGCGCCGGGTCTCCTCCAGCAGCAGATCGGTGATCCGGCGCAGCTGGTCCTCGTCGAGCCGCCGGAAGATGACGATCTCGTCGATACGGTTGAGGAACTCGGGGCGGAAGTGCTCGCGCAGCGGCCTCAGCGCCCGCTCCCGCACCACCTCGTCCTCCGCGCCGGAGTCCGTGGCGCCGAAGCCGACGATGCCACGGCCGGTGCCGATCGCCTCCGAGCCGAGGTTGCTGGTCATCACGATGACGGTGTTCTTGAAGTCGACCGTGCGGCCCTGCGAGTCGGTCAGCCGCCCGTCGTCGAGCACCTGGAGCAGGACGTTGAACACGTCCGGGTGCGCTTTCTCCACCTCGTCCAGCAGGAGCAGCGAGTACGGGTGGCGGCGCACCGCCTCGGTGAGCTGTCCCGCCTCCTCGTGGCCCACGTAGCCGGGCGGGGCGCCGACCAGCCGGCTGACGGTGTGCCGCTCCTGGAACTCGCTCATGTCCAGGCGCACCATCCGGTCCTCGCTGCCGAACAGCGCGTCCGCCAGGGCGCGCGCCAGCTCCGTCTTGCCCACCCCGGTCGGGCCGAGGAACAGGAAGCTGCCGATCGGGCGCCGGGGGTCGGCGAGGCCGGCACGGGAGCGCAGTACGGCCTCCGAGACGGCCGTGACGGCCTCGTCCTGCCCGATGACCCGCTGTCGCAGGTGCTCCTCCAGGCCCAGCAGCCGCTCCTTCTCCTCCTGCGTGAGGCTGCTGACCGGGATGCCGGTCTGCCTGCTCACCACCTCGGCGATGTCCTCCGCCGTGACCTCGGCGACCTGTCCGTCACCGGCCGGCCGGGCGACGCGCCCGGCCTTGATCCGTTCGGTGATCTCCTGGACGCGGTCGCGCAGCTCCATCGCCTGCTCGTACTGCTCGGCCGCCACCGCCTGGTCCTTGTCCCGCGTCAGCTGCTCCGCCTGCCGCTCCAGCGCGCGCACGTCGGTGTTCGTGTGCGTACGCAGCCGCACCCGGGCGCCCGCCTGGTCGATCAGGTCGATGGCCTTGTCTGGCAGGAACCGCTCGGTGAGGTACCGGTCGGACAGCTCGACGGCGGCGAGCAGCGCCCCGTCGGTGTAGCGGACCTGGTGGTGGGCCTCGTAGCGGTCCTGGAGCCCGCGCAGGATCTCCAGCGCGTCCTCCGGACTCGGCTCGGGCACCAGGATCGGCTGGAACCGGCGGGCGAGTGCCGCGTCCTTCTCGATGTAGCGGCGGTACTCCTCCATGGTCGTCGCACCGATGACGTGCAGCTCCCCACGGGCGAGCGCGGGCTTCAGCATGTTGCCCGCGTCCATGGAGCCGCTGTCGCCGCCGCCGCTGCCCGCCCCCGCGCCGACGACCGTGTGCAGCTCGTCGATGAAGACGACCAGCTCGCCGGAGTGGGAGCGGATCTCCTCGATGATGGCGTTCAGCCGCTCCTCGAAGTCACCCCGGTAGCGGGTGCCGGCGACGACGCCGGACAGGTCCAGGGCGATGACCCTCCGGTCGCGCAGCGTGTCCGGCACGTCGTGTTCGGCGATGCGCTGGGCCAGCCCCTCCACGATGGCGGTCTTGCCGACGCCCGCGTCGCCGATCAGTACGGGGTTGTTCTTGCCGCGCCGGGAGAGCACCTCCACGGTCTGCTCGATCTCCAGGTCGCGGCCGATGACCGGGTCGATCCGGCCCGTCTTGGCCATGTCGGTCAGGTCCCGGCCGTACTTGTCCAGCGTCGGGGTGCCGCGCGGCGGTGCGGGCCGCTGGTCGGCCTCGCCCACCCACGGGCCCTGCCCGCCGCGACCGGCGCCGGAGCCCTGCACGGAGCCAGGGTCGAACTTGGCGGCGTTCAGGATCCGCCCCGCCGCCGAGTCCGGGTTGGAGGCGAGGGCCGCGAGCACGTGTTCGGGGCCGATGTACGAGGCGCCCGTGTGGCGCGCCAGGTCGTGGGCGTCGAGCAGCGCCCGCTTGACGGCCGGGGTGACGGCGATCCGGGACTGCGGCGGGCCGTCGCCGGCGGTCCGGTCGATCTCCTCGGCCAGGGCGTCAGGGTCGGCGCCGGCGCGGGCGACGAGATCGCGGGTGGGTTCGGTCGCGAGGGCCGCCCGCAACAGGTGCTCGGTCTCCAGGTCGGTGCTGCCGTGTTCGGCCGCGTAGGAGGCGGCGTCGCCGACCATCCGGCGCGCGGGCTCGCTCATCAGGCGGCCGATGTCGATGTACCGGGGGATGGGCCGCCCGCCCGTGGGGGACGATCCCGCCCCGCCGCCCCCGAAGAAGCGGGCCAGAAACTCGCTGAACGGGTCGGAGCCGTAACCCTCCGGACCCATGAAACCGCTGCTCATATGCGTCCGTTCCGGTGTCCGGGAATGGCCGGGACACGCTGTGCGAGAAGACCTGCTGGATCCAGGTCGCGGGTTCCCGAGCGCATTCCGGTTACACCTGTGACACCCGGGACACCCGGCCCCCGTGCCCCGCGTCCCCCGGCCCCCGTGCCGGGACGCACCGGCATCCCTGTGCCCCGGCGTGCACACCCCCCGCGCTGCGGGCACCGGCCTCGCGTCCCGAGCACACCGGCCTCCGCCGCCCGGGACGTGCCGACGTCCACACCCTGCGGCCACCGACCCCTGCCGGCCTGCGCGCACCGACCGACCCCTGCCGGCCTGAGCACACCAGCCCCCGCCCCGCGGGCACCGGTCCCCGCCGCCCGGCCTGCACCGACCCCCACCGCCCGGGGCGGACGCATCGGCCTCCGACGTCCCCCGCGCGCGCCGACCCCCGCCACCCGGGGGCTCACCAGCCTCCCGCTCTGCGGGCACCAGCCCCCGCCGCCCGGGGCGCGCCGCTCGGGGCCCGCGCGTCCATCG